>NZ_MCYD01000853.1:0-3845 GCF_002876325.1 Vibrio sp. 10N.261.52.A1 | reverse complement strand
TACGGGGTCACTTCAATATAGGTAACTATATTGGGGCTTTTTTATAACTCCCTTATCTTAAAATTAAGGGACCTATAAATTAATCGTGCACCGAATTACTCAGCGTCTTCTTGCTCTTCTGCACGAGCTTTAGCGCGCGCTTCACGTGCTTGCTCAGCTTTAAGCTCTTTAGCGTGACGTAGTTCATCGCGCTCTTTACGTTGTTCCGCTTTACGCTCGTTACGTTCAGCTTGGTTTGCGATGAAAGATGCTAGCTCTTTCTCAGCCCACTCTTGTGCAAGCGCTTCTGTTTCGAAACCAGACTCACGCTTAGATACTGTTGTGCTGCGAGACGTTACTTGACGAGTAATCTCAGCACACCAGCCGTTGCGTTTTTCTGTAAGGCGGATATCAAATTTTTTGTTCTTAGACATGTTCTATTTTTTCCTAAGGGAGATCATTAAGGGATCGGTCAACTTTGATAACTCCATCTAAGTGAGCATCTTTTAACACCATCCCTTGGTAAGCGCGGTATTAGAGCACAAATCAACGAATATTGCTGCAAATATTTGCAGCGGATCACACTCTAGTGCTGCAAATCGTTTGCGGCTCATTTTTAAGCACTCAACAGCTTCTAATCCCTAACAATTTTAGCCTCATTTCATCGACAACCATGAAATGAACTATGCTCAAACAGAGATAAATGAGTCGTCTAACCCGTTAGCTTGGTAGGCGTTAATTATCTCCCCCTACTCCGCCCATAATTAAAATAGCTAAGGAGTTGCTATGGATAGCTTCATCAAAAATTTACCGAAGGTTGAGCTGCACTTACACGTTGAGGGCACACTGGAGCCCGAACTGATGTTCGAACTGGCCAAGCGCAATAACGTATCGATTCCCTTTGAGAACCCAGAGCAAGTGCGAGATGCCTATCAATTCCATAACCTACAGTCTTTTCTCGACATCTATTATCAAGGCGCCAATGTACTGATTCATCAACAAGACTTTTACGATCTCACTTGGGCCTACCTATTAAAGTGCCAACAAGACAATGTGGTTCACACTGAGATTTTCTTTGACCCACAAACCCATACTGAACGCGGTATCGCCTTCGACACTATTATCACTGGCATCACTCGTGCACTCGACCAAGCAACTCATGAACTTGGGATAAGTAGCCAACTGATTATGTGCTTTCTGCGTCACCTCGATGAAGAAAGTGCGTTCGAGACACTCAAACAGGCTCTGCCTTACAAAGATAAAATCATTGCGGTTGGTTTAGATTCATCGGAACAAGGTAACCCGCCCGAGAAGTTTAAACATGTATTCCAAGAAGCGCTCAACCAAGGCTTTCTGACTGTCGCACACGCCGGAGAGGAAGGCCCAGCACAAAACATTATTGACGCATTGAGCTTGCTAAGTATCACCCGGATCGACCATGGTGTTCGCTGTATCGACGACGCAGAACTCGTAGAAGAGTTGGCAGCAAAACGTATTCCACTGACGGTTTGTCCGCTATCGAATACCAAACTAAAAGTCTTCGATACTATGGAGCAGCACAACATTGTCGAACTACTGAGAAAAGGGCTTTGTGTCACCATCAATTCCGATGACCCGGCTTACTTTGGTGGCTACATGAATGACAATTTCCTCGCGGTTGCCAATGCACATCCAGTCACCCATCAAGAGTTAGCCCAGTTCAGTATTAATGCTGTGGAAGCGAGTTTCATCTCCCCTCACGCCAAAGAAGACCTGATTACGCAGGTACGCCAATACTTAATAGCGAACACTCAATAAGTTGATAAACGTTTATTTCAATCAAAAAAGGGAAGCTCAATGCTTCCCTTTTGTAATCAAGATACTGAAATCAATTTAGCCTGGATGACCATCCACTCTCGGCGTAAGTAACATCATGCCGAATTTCCAAATAAACAGACCAAACGCCAACGTCCATAAGCCCGCGCTTAGGTTCACCATCTCAAACAAGTAAGCAGGGAAGAAGGTGACACCTAAGCTACGTACTAGCGCTGCCACAAAAATTGCAGAGAATGCGAGCGCCATGCTTGGTCCTTTGTAAATCGCACGACCAGTGTGTCCCATTGTCACTCGGGTTATCATCGCCAGAATCAAACCGCTCAAGCCACCAATTGCGAACAAGTGCAGCATGTTATGACTGGCAAATGGGTTATCTAACAGGCCACGTAACAACAAGCTTAGAGGAATACACAAGTAAGCCGCATGCAGTGACCACACCAAAGGCTCAGACAAGGTTGCCCAAGGCTTCCAACGGATAAAGCGAACTAACTGAGTCACGCCAGCAAACACCATTAGCTCATTACCTACTTGAGCAAAGGTGAGTGGGAAGAAGCTCAGCACAAACAACCCTACCAAAGGCAGGTTTGCAAGCCATTCCAACCATACCAATGGCTGCGCTTTTTCAACGTTAAAGCGACGTGCAGTAAAGAATGGGATCACTCGTCCGCCCATTACAGACAGCAGCAAGGTAAACCACCACAACATCGCTTGCCATACCGCTGATGATGGAAACGGAGGCATTCCCTTAATGGTCGCGTAGCTCGCAAAATTCGCCCCAATCGCCAGTACAAACAGAGGAACGAAGAACAAGTTCTTCCAACCTTTCGACTGCACTACACGAAAACCGATCTCGTAAGCAGCAAAAGCCAAAAACAGCGCTTCAATCGACGAAATTAGCCACAGCGGTGCCGGCGTCCAAAATAGGATACGAGGTGCCAGCCACAAACCGACCAGTGCGGCTAATCGATAATGCTTGGTGCCATTAACCCCTGTCCAGGTTTGTACGGCCGTCAGCACAAAGCCAACAACAATCGCCATAGAAAACCCAAATAGCATCTCATGCACGTGCCACCATAACGCGGGCACCTTTAGAGTTTCAGGTTGGCCGTTTTGGAACATGATGACCCAAACCACAATCGCAATTACGGCATAAACACTGCCTAGAAAGAAGAAAGGTCGAAAGCCTAAACGCAAGTAGGCTGGAATCGCGTCTTCTACACTTTTATCTGTGATATTTAACAAACTCGCTCCTAATTCTCAGATAAGCGGCCAAGGTATTACCTAAACCTAAATTTGGTGTGCATCAAGCTTGATGCAATATGCAGATCACATTGCATGAAACGCGCCAATTAGATAAGGCCAGTAAAAACAAACACTCACAAGATTCATTGACCAATAAAAAAGTCAAAACCACACAACCAAAAGAGTCATAAAGACATATAAAGGTGTAAATAGAAACTTACTGACTTTTATGATTGCGCCACATATAGTAAGACTAGACTTAAATGGCAGAACTCAGACAAGGAACGCGATGTATATTTTTGGTTATGGCAGCTTGATCAACTCTTCTTCTCGTCAACTTACCGGTCAAACGGGTCAAGCAATCCCAGCAATTGTTCATGGCTTAGTGCGCCATTGGAGTAAAATCGACGACAGTTACGTGTTATCCCCTCTGATCGTCAACCTTGGCGAAGGGCAAGTGAATGGTGTTTTACTTGAAGTCGACGAGATAGCGCTTGCTGAGTTTGATCGTCGTGAACGTGGCTATCACCGAATCGAACTCAAAGCCGATCAGATAGAGAGCCAAACCGCATTCAAAGAAGACCAATCTATTTGGGTTTATGTGAAAGATGAAATCGAGGCGCCTTGTGAAAACAGCCCTATCGTTCAAACTTATGTTGATACCGTTATAGCTGGGTGTTTAGAGGTGTCTGAAAGCTTTGCGGCGCACTTTGTCAAACACACACAAGGTTGGCACCACCCATTAGAAAATGACCGCCACCAGCCTAAATATGGCAACCTAGCGGGAGTGTCTGAGCACCACCACAGCG
>NZ_MCYD01000852.1:0-3936 GCF_002876325.1 Vibrio sp. 10N.261.52.A1 | reverse complement strand
CTATAACCTAAAGCTATTCAGATTGAATATGATGACACTTGCGGTCCGCACATTGCTTTTTCATCCCTTGAGCTGTTTTCTTCTCAAGTAACAGCGGGAACTGACACGCTTCACAACGACCGATAATAGGCGGCTGGTTTACTGCAAACTTACACTTAGGGTAGTTATCACACGCGTAGAAAGTTTTGCCGTAGCGAGATTTACGCTCGACCAAATGGCCTTTGCCACATTCAGGACAGCCGACCAACGGCTGCTCTTCAGGTTGTTCTTTGGGCTGGTCTAAAGATTCGATGTGATTACACGCAGGGTAACTGCTACAACCAATAAACATGCCATAGCGACCTTGCCTCAATACCAGCTCGTTTTGGCATTTAGGGCACGGTACACCCAGCTCTTTCACTACATGACCATCGTTTTGGTGCAAAGGCTTGATGTAGTCGCAATCTGGATATTGCTTACAGCCTAAAAACGGGCCGTGCTTACCATGGCGAAGCTGAAGCTCTCCGCCACACTGTGGACACGGTTCATGCTCTAGTGCATGTTCATGTGCTGAAAAAAGCTGATTATCAATCTTACTACTCATGATAAGCCTGTATTAATGCAAGATACCTTGCTCTTTGGTGTACAACAGCTCTTCCATTTGCGTGTAAGCACTTTCATTACCCGGTACATTGAACAGTACCATTAAGATAATCCACTTCAGATCATCCAACTCAAATTCATTGGTCTCTAACCCCATCACACGATCAATCACCATTTCACGAATCTCTGTCGTGAGAACGTTGATCTGCTCAAGGAACAACAAAAAACCACGACACTCCATATTAATACGTGATATCTCTTTACTTGTGTAAACACGCATCGAGGTATTAGAGCACATAGTAATCGCCGCTTGGTTATCGGTATCTTGCAGTGCAGCAAGGTCTTCTAACCAATGGAGAGCCTTATAAATATCATCTTGGTGAAACCCCGCTCGAAGAAGTTCATCTTCAAGTTCGTCTTGATCCACCTGCAATTCAGAATCGCTATGGATGTAGGTTTCAAACAAGTACATCAGTATGTCCATCATCATAGCTAGCCTCTCCCCTTTCGAATATAGCCACCGGAAACTGCAACAACATGCCCTGAGAGCTCAAGCTCTAAAAGCTGCATCATGACTTCATGCACAGGTATATGGGTTCTCTGTGCCAAAATATCAACGGGTGTCGCCTCTAATCCTACGTTAGCTAACAGATGTGGAAATGGCAATTGTTCATTTTCCTCCAAGCTTGGCGTAGGTTCGAATAAATTAGGCTGTTGATCTATAGACCAGTCTAACAGACTCTTTATTTCAACCAAGACATCTTGAGCACTCTGTACCAAGCAAGCACCGGCTTTAATTAAGCTATTGCCTCCACGGCTTGTCGGGCTATGAATAGAACCTGGAAGCGCAAATACTTCACGTCCTTGCTCCAAAGCGTAGCGAGCAGTAATTAGTGAACCACTCTTCTCAGCCGCCTCGATTACCAAGGTTCCTAACGATAAGCCACTAATAATACGATTGCGACGCGGGAAATGTTCAGGTCGCGGTTTAGCACTTGGGCGAAACTCTGAAATTAGCGCCCCGCTTTCACATAGCCGAGCCGCGAGGTTTCTGTGCCGCGCAGGATAAATAGAATCCAAGCCAGACCCCAGCACAGCAAAGGTTTCGCCTCCTTTTTCTAACGCACCATCATGAGCATAGCCATCGATACCTAAGGCTAAACCGCTAGTGACAATCAAGCCATTTTGTACAAACTCTTTAGCAAATGATTTCGCAGTTTGTAAGCCTTCGATGCTGGCATTACGGCTGCCGACCATGGCGATTTGAGGCTCTATCAGTTTTTCAACATTACCTTTTACGAAAAGCACTGCGGGTGCTGAAGCTATCTCACTGAGTAATTTAGGATAATGTGGGCAACTCGGAGTCAGGATGTGATGGTTGGGTTGTTTAGCCTGCCAAGCGAGACAAGCCTCTACCTCTCTTGGGGCTTGCTCTCGTAGATAGGCGACTTGTTTGGTTGATAACCCCAATGCCTGCAGCTGTTGCCCTGAGTAACCAACAATGTTTAAAGGAGAATCAACACTCAGTAGGCGAGTAAGACGCTTTCCACCCAGTTGCGGAATAAAGCTTAACGTTAACCAAGCGATCAATTGCTGTTCATTCACTCGCTTCCCTCTTCCGTCACAGCTAGATCCAAAGGAGATACCGCTAGAATGTCATTGCTCACTGGCTTTGAACTTTGAGTGATCAGAGCGAGGCTAAAATACTCATAAGGTCGAATGACCATAAGGCTGCCCAGCGAGGTACTTGGTAGCTGCACCTTATTACTCGCTGCAGACTCTTTGTAGCTGTATTCACCTTGTTTGCCGAACACGACAGCACCACTTTCACTGAGAGTAAACATAGAGCCTTGGCGAATATTGTCATGCGATCCCTTGTTAATGACCACCACCTGATTTTTCGCTCTGTACTGATTACCCTCGAGAGAACCTAAAATACTGGCAAACTGCCCCGCAGAACTGGGGGTAGGGTAAAACGTAGTAGAAAGATTCACTTGGTCGACGCCCAGTTCGGGGAGTACTAGGTCATTAAGTAGAACTTCTTGCAACTGAGTGTCTATCTGTAAGCTACTGAACTCATCGTCCACTTCTTTTAAGCGCGCAGTGGCAACCAAGCGCAAAGAAGTGATACTCGCTTGAGGCTGCTGCCTTTGATAAGTTTCAACGGCGCGGTAGATACCCCACTTAGGATGCTGCTGGTTTCCAGATATGAATAATCGGTCTTCCCCAGACAAGAAGCGTTTTCCATCGCTTGTTCCCAACACTCGTTGCGCCGAGTCAATATCTTGCTGCTCAACCAAGCGATCAGACTGCAAATAAGGTAAAACCAACCCCTCATTCACAGTAGGCACTGCTTTCTTCTCCGAGACACGAATCTTAGGGCTGAGTTTGATAACCGGCTTGAGGCTCAACACAGGTTCGCCATTAATCCAAACCAACGACAGTTTGTCTCCGGGGTAAATCAGGTGAGGATTTTCTATCTCTGGATTCACCTGCCATAACCTTGGCCACAACCAAGGGCTATCGAGATACATTGCTGAGATATCCCACAAGGTGTCGCCCTTAACCACCACATAGGCTTCAGGCGCACCTAGCTTAATGGTTAAAGGTTGATCACTATTCTCGGCCACTGCGACAAAAGAAATTGAGGAAAAAATAAGCGATAAAGTGGGGTAAATATGACGCATGACCTAGCTTCCTTGGTCTGTATATTTGGAGAATTACCATCAGGATGCTGTCATTTGACCTCTAAAATGTCTAGAATTGAGCCAACAAGGTTAAAGCTGTTTCGGCACAGTTCAATATTTCGAGTGTATATGTCTGTATTACAAGTATTAACATTACCAGATGATCGTCTACGTACCGTGGCGAAACCGGTAAAAGAAGTTACCCCAGAGATTCAAAAGTTCGTTGATGACATGATTGAAACCATGTACGACGAAGAAGGTATCGGCCTTGCGGCAACGCAGGTAGATTTCCACCAGCGTATCGTTGTAATTGATATTTCAGAAACGCGTGATGAACCAATGGTTCTTATCAACCCTGAGATTATCGAGAAGCGCGGCGAAGATGGTATCGAAGAAGGCTGTCTATCTGTACCTGGCGCTCGAGCTCTAGTACCTCGCGCTGCAGAAGTAACGGTTAAAGCACTAGACCGTGACGGCAACGAATTCACATTCGACGCTGATGACCTTCTGGCTATCTGTGTTCAGCACGAGCTTGACCACCTAGAAGGCAAGTTATTTGTTGATTACCTATCGCCACTTAAGCGTAAACGTATTCAAGATAAGCTAGCGAAAATCAAACGCTTCAATGAGAAGCAAGGCAAATAATCGCAGCTATTAGTAAATTAAG
>NZ_MCYD01000851.1:5977-10789 GCF_002876325.1 Vibrio sp. 10N.261.52.A1 | reverse complement strand
ATTAACCACTTTTGTTTGGGTGTTGTTGATGAACGCGGTCGATTTATTACCAATAGATTTCATACCAGCATTAAGTCGTGCGATGGGTCTAGAACACTTTAGAGATCTACCAACGGCGGACGTAAATATTCCAATGTCGATGGCACTGGGTGTATTTATCTTACTGTTGACTTATACGTTTAAAAATAAAGGATTGAAAGGCTTTATCAAAGAGCTTACTACGCAGCCATTTGATAACCCTCTTTTATACCCTGTTAACTTAGTTCTTGAATTAATCACATTAATTTCAAAACCTATATCACTAGGCTTACGATTATTCGGAAACATGTATGCAGGTGAGATGATATTTATTCTGATCGCATTAATGCCATGGTGGATGCAATGGGCACTGAGTGTTCCTTGGGCACTATTCCACATATTAATCGTATTCTTGCAAGCATTTATATTTATGGTACTGACCGTTGTTTATTTAGGTATGGCAACAGAAGAACACCACTAATTAATAACTAAAAATTTAACTAACAAATTATTTATCGGAGATACAAATGGATATCGTAAGCGCAGTTTTATATGTAGCAGGTGCATTACTGATTGGTTTAGGTGCGGCAGGTGCAGCGTCAGGTATTGGTAACTTGGCAGGTAAATACCTTGAAGGTGTTGCTCGCCAACCAGACCTTACTCCAATGCTTCGTACTCAATTCTTCATCATGATGGGTCTTGTGGATGCAGTACCAATGATCGGTGTTGGTATCGGTCTATACATCATCTTCGCCGTGGCTTAATCAAATAGCTTTGAAAAGATCGATTTGTAATTAATAAAGATTTAGCGAGGAAGGTATGAACTTAAATGCAAGCATGTTCGGGCAAGCAATCTCATTCGTGATTTTTGTTTGGCTATGCATGAAATATGTATGGCCCCCTCTCACCGCAATGTTAGACGAGCGCCAAAAAGAAATTGCTGATGGTTTACGCCATTCAGAGAATGCAGCGAAAGAGCTAGAACTAGCAAAATCCAATGGCGCACAACTTGTCGAAGATGCAAAACGCAACGTCACTGAACTGATTGAACAAGGCAAAAAACGCCGCAATGAAATCATCAGCTTAGCGCACGAAGAAGCCGAGCAAGAAAAAGCTCGCATCTTAGAGCAAGGCAGAGCCGAACTAGAAAGTGAGCGTCAAAAGTTACGTCGTGAACTTCAGGCAGACATGGCAGACGCTGTTATTCAAAGTGCACAGAAACTGATCAACAAAAACCTAGATTCAGAAACGAACCGAGCGTTAGTTGATCAACTCATTAGCGAACTGTAAGCGGAGGCAGTATGTCAGATTACACCAATATTGCTCATCCCTACGCCAAAGCCTCATTCGACTTTGCTTTGGGTGAAAACAAGTTACAAGAGTGGCACTCGATGCTTTCAATTCTTGTGGCAGTAACGGAAGAAGAAGCGATCGCTGATCAGATTATCTCAGCAGAAGGGGCAAGCGCCCAACAAACTGAACAGCTCGCCAATCTCATCATTCACGTTTGCCAAGGGTTGGTTGATGAACACGTTATCAACCTAATTCGAGTGTTGGCTGAGAATGGTCGCCTTTCCGTCGTAAAAGACTTGTTTAGCTTGTTCAGCGAGCTGAAGGACGAACATGAACGTGTAATTCCTGTCACTGTCACCAGCTCAGAATGCCTTACATCAGGTCAAGTTACCTCATTAACGGCTGCACTTGAGAAGAAATTAGAGCGTCAGGTTGAATTAGAACAGGTGATTGACGACTCACTGGTCGGTGGGATTGTCATCAAGGCGGGTGAAACCGTTATCGATGGTTCATTGAACACATCAATAAGCCGATTAGCTAATCAACTTCACGCGAGATAGGTAATAAAATGCAATTAAATTCAAATGAAATTAGTGATCTAATTAGAGAGCGAATCTCGCAATTTAACGTGAGCACTGAAGCTCGCAACGAAGGCACTATCGTATCGGTTCGTGATGGCATCATCACCATCAACGGTCTTGCAGATGTAATGCAAGGCGAGATGATTGAACTACCTGGCGGCAAATACGCACTTGCACTAAACCTAGACACCCACTCTGTTGGTGCGGTAGTAATGGGTCCTTACATTGACCTTTCTGAAGGCATGAAAGTAAAAGGTACGGGTCGTATCTTGGAAGTACCTGTAGGTAACGGGCTTCTGGGCCGTGTAGTAAATACCCTAGGTGAGCCGATTGATGGTAAAGGCCCCGTAAGTTGTGACCGTCTTGACCCTGTAGAAGTGATTGCCCCAGGTGTAATTGAACGTAAGTCTGTAGACCAGCCTATTCAGACTGGCTACAAAGCGGTAGATACCATGGTGCCTATCGGTCGTGGTCAACGTGAACTGATCATTGGTGACCGTCAGACAGGTAAAACAGCATTAGCAATCGACGCCATCATCAACCAAAAAGACTCAGGCATTAAATGTGTGTATGTGGCAATTGGTCAAAAAGCATCAACCATCGCTAACGTGGTTCGCAAGCTTGAAGAGCACGACGCACTTAAAAACACCATTGTGGTTGTCGCATCAGCGTCAGAATCAGCTGCGCTTCAATACCTAGCACCCTACGCGGGTTGCACCATGGGCGAATACTTCCGTGACCGTGGTGAAGATGCACTGATCATCTACGATGACCTATCCAAACAAGCGGTCGCATACCGCCAAATCTCATTGCTACTTAAACGCCCGCCGGGTCGTGAGGCCTTCCCTGGCGACGTATTCTACCTTCACTCACGCCTGCTAGAACGCGCAGCACGAGTCAATGCAGAGTATGTAGAGAAGTTCACTAACGGTGAAGTGAAAGGCCAAACAGGCTCATTAACAGCGCTTCCTATCATTGAAACTCAAGCAGGTGATGTATCCGCATTCGTACCAACCAACGTAATCTCGATTACCGATGGTCAGGTTTTCCTACAGACTCAGCTATTCAACGCAGGCTTACGCCCAGCCGTTGACCCAGGTATCTCGGTATCTCGTGTGGGTGGTGCTGCGCAGTGCAAAATCATCAAGAAGCTATCTGGTGGTATCCGTACTTCACTGGCTCAATACCGCGAATTGGCAGCATTCGCTCAGTTCTCTTCTGACCTAGATGAGATGACGCGCAAGCAACTTGACCATGGTGAGCGTGTGACTGAGCTGATGAAGCAAAAGCAGTACTCCCCTATGTCGGTTGCAGAGCAAGCTACTGTGATTTACGCGGCTGAAAAAGGCTACCTAGTCGATGTTGAGCTAAACAACCTAGCCCGCTTCGAAGAAGAGCTGATCGCGTACGCCAAAGCTCAAAACCCAGCGCTGATCGACAAGATTAACGCGACAGGTGATTACAACGACGAAATCGATAGTGCTCTTAAAGAGATTCTAGAAGGTTTTGTTGGGATGAAAGCTTGGTAAGTGCTCCGGTTTGTTAGCTGGAAACAAAAACAAATAGGAGCAGATTATGGCAAGTACTAAAGAAATTCGCACCAAGATAGCCAGTGTTAGTAACACTCAGAAAATCACAAGTGCAATGGAAATGGTCGCGGCAAGTAAGATGCGCAAGGTTCAAGACAACATGACGCAAACGCGACCATATGCCGAAAACATGCGTAAGGTTATCTCCCATGTTGCATCAGGGTCGCTGGAATACCAGCACCCTTACCTTCAACAGCGTGAACCTAAGCGTGTGGCTTACATCATTATTTCGTCTGACCGCGGCTTATGTGGTGGCTTGAACTCCAACTTGTTCAAGAAAGTGCTGGAAGAAATGGAGCAATGGTGCGCTAAAGGCGTTGAGGTAGAAACCACCTTAATTGGTTCAAAAGCTATCTCATTTTTCCAACGCGGCGGCAATGTTATCGCACAAACGTCAGGCCTAGGTGACGCACCTAAGTTAGAAGACATCTTAGGTACGGTTAACGCGATGCTTGGTCACTATGACGAAGGCAAAATCGACAGCTTGTACTTAGTCTACAACCAGTTCGTTAACACCATGGTTCAAGCGCCAACGACTTTACAGCTTCTCCCCCACCCTTCTGACTCGGAAGCAGGCGGTGAAGCCAATAAAGAACGTCGTTGGGACTACATCTATGAGCAAGCGCCAAGAGACATACTCTCTGAACTGTTACACCGATACATCGAATCTCAAGTGTATCAAGGGATCGTTGAGAGCATTGCCTGTGAGCAAGCTGCCCGAATGGTAGCCATGAAAGCCGCTACCGACAACGCTGGGCAGCTCATCGATGATTTGCAGTTGGTGTACAACAAGGCACGACAAGCTGCCATTACCCAAGAGCTGAGTGAAATCGTCTCAGGTGCTCAAGCTGTCTAAGGACAGGCAAGAGCGGGTCAGAATAGAATTTGAGGAATTACACATGAGTGTTGGAAAAATAGTAAAAGTGATCGGCGCGGTGGTCGACGTTGAGTTTAGCGGCAATAACAGCCCACGCGTTTATGATGCATTGAAAGTCACTAGCGACGAAGCAAGCTCGCTAGTATTAGAAGTTCAACAACAACTTGGCGGTAACATTGTTCGCTGTATTGCGATGGGTACATCAGACGGCTTACGTCGTGGCCTAACTGTTGAAAACACAGGCTCTCCAATCACGGTTCCGGTAGGTGAAGAAACACTAGGCCGCATCATGAACGTGCTTGGTCAACCTATCGATGAATGTGGCGAAATCGGCCAAAAAGAGAACTACGAGATCCACCGCGAAGCCCCTTCTTATGAAGAGCAAGCGAACAGCACTGAATTGCTTGAGACAGGTGTTAAGGTTATCGACCTTATCTGTCCATTCGCTAAGGGT
>NZ_MCYD01000851.1:0-5215 GCF_002876325.1 Vibrio sp. 10N.261.52.A1 | reverse complement strand
CGCTAAGGGTGGTAAAATTGGTCTGTTTGGTGGTGCCGGTGTAGGTAAAACCGTCAACATGATGGAGCTTATCAATAACATCGCCAAAGCTCACTCAGGTTTGTCTGTGTTTACCGGTGTAGGTGAACGTACTCGTGAAGGTAACGACTTCTACTACGAGATGAAAGAAGCTGGCGTACTAGACAAGGTTGCCATGGTTTACGGCCAAATGAACGAGCCACCGGGTAACCGTCTACGTGTTGCGCTTACTGGCCTAACTATGGCTGAACGCTTCCGTGATGAAGGCCGTGACGTACTGTTATTCATCGATAACATCTACCGTTACACGCTTGCAGGGACAGAAGTATCTGCGCTGTTAGGTCGTATGCCTTCAGCGGTAGGTTACCAGCCAACATTGGCGGAAGAGATGGGGGTACTTCAAGAGCGTATCACGTCAACAAAACAGGGCTCTATCACCTCTATCCAAGCGGTATACGTACCTGCGGATGACTTGACTGACCCATCGCCAGCAACAACCTTTGCTCACTTAGATGCGACTGTTGTACTGTCTCGTAACATCGCGGCACTGGGTCTATACCCTGCGATTGACCCGCTAGATTCAACGTCACGTCAATTGGACCCACTGATCGTAGGCCAGGAGCACTACGACATTGCACAAACGGTTCAAACCACGCTGCAACGCTACAAAGAGCTAAAAGACATCATCGCGATTCTTGGTATGGATGAGCTTTCAACAGAAGATAAGCAGGTTGTATCTCGTGCTCGTAAGATTGAACGTTTCTTAACTCAGCCTTACCACGTAGCGGAAGTCTTTACCGGTCAGAAAGGTGTGTTTGTACCACTCAGCGAAACGCTAAGAGGCTTCAAAGGCCTATTAAATGGTGAATACGACGACATTCCAGAGCAAGCATTCTTGTACTGTGGCTCTATCGACGAAGTGCTTGAAAAAGCGAAATCACTCTAACAGGTAGGTGCATCATGGCTATTGGAATTACAGACAATACATTTCAACTTAATATCGTAAGTGCGGAAGGTACGCTGTTTTCAGGGCCGGCATATGCCCTAGCCGTTTCTGGAGCAGATGGTGAACTCGGGATTCGTCCCGGTCACTCCCCGCTTCTCAGTAAAATAAAGCCGGGCGTGACAGTATTTGTCACCGACCCAAAAGCAGAAGATGAAGTGCTTTATGTGTCTGGCGGGATGATTGAAGTTCAACCCGATGTAGTGACAGTATTGGCCGATACCGCTTTGCACGCCAAAGATATTGACCGTGCTCGTGCAGAGGAAGCGAAACACGCCGCTCTAGAGAACATCAATAAGGGCAACGTGGACGTTAACTTTGCACAAGCTCAGCTTGAACTTGCCAAAGCGATTGCTCAACTTAGAGCTGCGGATCTGACTTCGTCTCGCACTCGCCACTAAACTAGGCAATTGCTTATCTCAGTGTAAATAGTCTCCCCACTTAAAAGCGGTTTAAGTGGGGAGACTACATCTAAAGCTTTAAACTCAACCCCTTCCCTGTTTACTCATTATTCACTCGCCTGTTTCGCTTACTTTAACCACCAGCACCTCAACATTATTTCTCTGCAAAACGTGCTTGGTGTGGATCAAGTTCATGACCAAGAGGCTGTGTAAGTGAATGATATAATTCTGGCTTACGACCACGAATCCAACGTCTCCCGGTGCACATCTCTAACTCTTGCGCTTTCAAATCCGCAACCACCATATCGTCATCAACGCTGTCCGTCTCTGTGATGATCTCCCCATAAGGGCTTAGGATCATCGCATTGCCCGTTCTTACTTCATCCATATCAACGCCAACACCGTTACTGAACACCACAAACATGCCATTATCGTGCGCTCTTGCAGGTAACCAACGCATTAGCCATTCACGGCCGTTCTTACCCTGCATTTCAGCGCGAATCGCTTCCGGGTTTTGATCTCGATTAAACCATAGCTCCGGGTCAATTCGCTTCATCGCATTTGGGCTACGCGAATGGCAACCGCCCGTTTGATGTGGTGCAATCAATATATCGGCCCCTTTCAAAGCGGTAATTCGAACGTTCTCAACCAAGTTATTATCCCAACAAATCAAGATCCCGACTTTGCAACCGTGGGGCGTATCGAACACCGTGTATTGATCGCCGCTGCTCATATATGGGCTTACGAAAGTGTGCAATTTGCGATGCTTTTGTACCTCACCATTTGGCATCGCGAACACATACGTATTGTATAACTCACCATCAATACCCTGCTCTATCAAGCCCGCACCAACGCTCATTCCAAATCGTGTTGCCAACGAAACGAGCTGTTGAGTGGATTCGCCGCTCGGTACAGGTTCCGCTAACGCTTCAATCTCATCTCGCGGTAAAGCAGACACATGCCAGTAGCCACTAATACACATCTCTGGGAAGCTGATGATCTCCACACCACTGTCCGCAGCTTGTTGAACGTAATGCTCAATCACCGATAAGTTAAAGGCCTTATCGCCGGCATGATGGTTAAACTGGACCGATGCTACTTTGATGTCTCTTTTCATGATTCGTCCTCTAATTTTCGCTTTATCCGATTTGCTATGGAGCCAGTATAAAAAATCACTTCAATTCCATATAATGAAAGATATTCTCAGTTTGATGAGCATTTGGAATGGAATTTGATTTACTGAAGGCATTTTGTCAGCTGGCTAAGTCGGGAAATTATCGTTTGGCTTCAGAGCAGCTCTACATTACTCAGTCGGCACTCACCAAAAAGATTCAGCGGCTTGAATCCAATATTGGGGCGAGCCTGTTCTCTCGCGGCAGAAATGGCGCCGAGTTGACGCACGCAGGCAAGACGTTACTAACAGATGCCCAACGCTTGGTCGATTCAATGCAAGCCTTTGAGCAGCTTTCTGGCTCGGTGGTCAATGGGACAGAGGGGCATTTGAACATTGGCTTTGGTGTTTCTACTTATCATGAAGCACCCAAGCTGATTGCAGCGTACAAAAACCAGCAACCGAATGTTCGCATCACCTTGAATGACACCCCTTCTAAGCAGCAGACGGATGAGTTATTGAGTCACGAACTCGATATCAGCTTCAACCGAATCCCCAGTACGTCAGATCTAAACAGCCTAACGCTTTTCGATGACTACCTTGTGATTGCCATTCACAAAGATCTTCTCAATCAAGCGCCAAATAAAGGTCAGCTTATGTCTGAATTACCTAAATGGCCTTATCTAAAGCTCGCTCAACATCGTGGCCCGGGGCTAGACAAACAGATCCAACAGTATTGCTTAGCAAACAACCTCGATCTATCAAAGACACAAGAAGCTGATGATATTCTTACCTTGCTTGCGTTAGTCTCGGCGAACATTGGCTTCACCATAGTGCCGAGCAGCGCACAGCAGATAAGCAACACCAATGTCGAATTCATTGCATTACAGGGCGAGCACGCCACTTGGCCTGTCGGATTAATATGGAATGGAGAGAGTGATAATCCACTCAGGGATAGGTTTGTAGAGTTTGTGGCGAAGCAGGTAGGAAACGGCTTGTAAGTCAGCGATGGCTATTAGTGCTTAGGTAAGGTGCAAAGTACAGTAGCAAACATGGTGACAAGTGCAATATAAAGCGCACTGCACTTTATATTGCATACTCGGCAGAAAAGTGACTTAGACAGTCACTATAAAGAATCAAAGCTGACTGGCTTCAAACCAGCTACGAATATGTTGTGCAACGATCTTTGGATGCTCCATTGTCGATAAGTGTCCACAATCAGGAATAACATGAAGTGATACCTGCTTGATGTGTTTTGCCATTAACAGGTGATTATCGATTGGGCATAACAGGTCATCTTTACCTGTGATGATCAACGTAGGAACCTGAATATCGGCCAGTAGTGGTCTCGCGTCAGGACGAGTCGCCAAAGCTTGAGCATGAGCTTCAAACCGTTCAACGCCAATATTATTCGCCATTTGCGTGATTCTTTGAGTCAGCTCTTGATTTGCTAACTGGTTCGGATGAATAAGCACTGACATTAGAATATCAGGCGTTATTGACTCAAACTCCCCTGCTTTTGCTTTATCAACCAAGGCGTTTCTTTTCTCAGACACATCTGGCTTTTCATCTGCAGAGTTGGTGTCCATTAAGATCAAGCCTTTCACGCGTTGTGGCGCTTGTCGAAAGACTTCAAACGCAAGAATGCCGCCCATAGATAAACCGCCAAGCACGAAACTTTCCGGGGCGTTCTCCAGCACTTTACTCGCTAAGGCTTGCATGGATGTGTCGGTTCCCAAGTCACAAGTAAAAGGAGCCACCCAATCGGGCAGCTCTTTATTGACGTCTTGAAACAACGCTTCATCACATAACAAACCAGGTAACCATAACAGTGGTACTTCTGGTTTCATCATTAATTACCTTGCAGTGTTTGTGGTTGGTCAGAACCCAATACCACATAGGTGAAGCTCGTGCCTCTTAGGTTCTCAAGGCTGTACGATGCACCTGCTGGTACACTAAATACGTCGCCAGTCGTCAACACCAGTTGAGCTTGTTCGCCATCTTTCACCAGGTTAAGCAAAGTATCGCCCTCAAAGTTAATCAACACCTGCTTTTCATCACGTTGGTGAACAGGAATACTCGCCCCTTCCGTTAACTCGTAAGCCATGATACTCACGTCATCAACGCTTTTAACTTGGAAATCGTAGCTCGCAGATGGGTGACCCGTTAATGCAAACTGTTTAACGCCAGGCTTGTCAAAATCACCTGAGATTTCTCGGTAATCCTTTTTCAATGCTACGAAAGGCATCATCTGCTCAGCTGTGTAGGTATCGAATTTGCTCAGCTCTTCGTCCGTTAGGAGTGGCATCAATTCAGACTCACTAGGTACTGCATCACCGTCAATGGTATCAACCAGCGTGCCGTCTGCCTTTAGGTATAAACCGTAGCCTTGGCTGTCTGTAATCACGCTTGGGTGCCAAACCACGCCACCGCCAGAGTTGTCACCACCTAACACAGAGTACATAAAGCCGTAATCACGCCCTACCACCTCAAAGCCTCGGAACAGGTTAGTCGGAATAGAGATAACATCGCCGTGCGACAATACCGCTTCGTGTTCACCTTCATTACCCCAGTAAAATCTAAACTGACCTTTGAAAACCACGAATAGCTCAGCAGTGTGATGAGAGTGCAGAGAGTTCTTAATGCCTGGAGGCTGACCCGCAGCACCAATGTTAAAGCCTG
>NZ_MCYD01000850.1:3067-6112 GCF_002876325.1 Vibrio sp. 10N.261.52.A1 | reverse complement strand
GGTTATAGTTGTTAAGTTTTGGTTAACTTAAGACGAAAACGATTGTTTTGTATGAAAAGGCGGCATTTAACCATAAAAATTTACATTGGTAACGAAATATGTACGGTTCGGACTTCCAATTTTATTCTTAAACTGGTTTACTTGCTACACAAAGAGCGTCAATCAAATCTTCTAAGTGTGTAAAGTATTTTTTACACCTTATCTTTTAAAGACGCCACCCAAAGCAAAACACAACATCACACAACACAAATTTTGGAGTAAACGTGGCTACTAGTAATACAACCACAACACCCCGTGATACCTGGGGTTCGAAGTTAGGATTCGTAATGGCTGCAGCAGGTTCTGCTGTTGGCTTAGGTAACATTTGGAAATTCCCATACACAGCAGGCGAGAGTGGCGGTGGTGCATTCGTTGCAATTTACCTGTTTTTTGTAATTTTCATCGGTTTCAGTGTAATGCTGACTGAATTTGCTATTGGCCGTCATACGCAAAAATCAGCAGTAGGTGCATTTAAATCAACTGACCGTCGTTGGACGTTCGCTGGTGTTATTGGCGTAGTAAGTGGTCTACTTATCATGGGTTTCTACCCTGTAGTAGGTGGCTGGTCTATCGCATACATCGGTAAGATTGCTGGTGGTCTTCTAGACGCGCCTGAAGCAATCGGTGACAGCTTCGGTGGTTTCATCTCTAACCCAGTTCAACCACTAATGTGGATGGGTCTATACCTACTTCTTAACGTTGTTATCGTTATGAAAGGTATCTCGGGCGGTATCGAGAAAGCGGGGAAGGTTCTAATGCCACTGCTATTCCTGATCCTTATCGTGGTATCGATCAAAGGTCTGACTCTTCCTGGTTCTATGGCTGGTCTTGAGTTCCTATTCAGCCCTGATTTCTCTAAGGTAGACAGCAATGTAATTCTAGCTGCACTTGGCCAAGCATTCTTCTCACTATCTCTAGGTATGGGTTGTATGTTGACTTACGGTTCTTACCTTAAGAAGAAAGAAAACCTAGTTCAAACTACCGCTATGGTTACAGCAATGGATACAGGTGTTGCTATCCTAGCTGGTGTTGCAATGTTCCCAGCGATGTTCGCATTTGGTATGGAGCCAGCAGCAGGTCCTGGTCTAGTATTCGTTGTTGTTCCTCAGCTATTTGCTGAAATGGGCGGCGTGATTGGTCTTCTATTCGCACTAATGTTCTTCATCGGTCTAAGTGTTGCAGCTCTAACATCTTCTGTTTCTCTACTAGAGGTTGTGGTTTCTTACCTAATCGACGAGAAAGGCATGAAGCGTGTAACTGCGGTACTGTCTGCAAGTGTTGTAATGGCTGCGCTATGTATCTTCGCTTCTCTATCTCTAGGTGGTGTTGGTCCAACACTATTCGACACGGGTGCATTTGATATCTTCGACCTACTAACAGATAAGATCTTCCTAGCTGTTGGCGGTATGTTGGTATGTATCTTCGCTGGTTGGAGACTAAACCGTGCAGACCTAGAGAAAGAAATCACTAACGACGGTGAAGTATCTTTCCCACTATTCGGTCTATGGTACGCACTAGTTAAGTACATCATCCCAGTAGCTATCGCAATCGTTGCATTCATGGGTATCTCTTCTGGCTTCGACAGCGGTAAAGGTGCAATCATGCTACTAGGTATTGGTATTATTGCTGGCTCTGCGCTTATCTCTAAGAAGCTATAATCGCAAGCTAAGTAAATAACGAAAAAACGGGAGCAATGGCTCCCGTTTTTTTGTACCTGTAACTTAATAATCGATAAAAAATAATCGTTGGTATTAACTAAAGTTATCCGTCTGGTAGACGATATATTAAATGTTAAGGCTGTATAAGCTGTCGTTTATTTAGGTAGGTGTTGTGTGAAATTATCTGTAAGAAAAAAGCTTTATGCCGGGTTTGGCTCAATTTTGGCGGTGCTTGTTACCTTAGTTACCATCGTCTGGTTTGAAGTCATTGATGCCCATAAAAGCGCAGATGAAATTAGAATGGACGATGTTCCGGGGACTGTTACCTATCTTGTACTGATTGATGAAGCGGGTGATGTATACCGAGATGCACTGGGTGCAATTACTCAGGTTGATAACGCTTTGAATGACTACCGCACTAATAAGAGCGAGTTCGCTCAGGCTATTGAACAGGCAAAACGTTTGGAAAGCAGAGGCTCTGAAGATCATCGCCGTATTCTGCGTATTGAAGAGTTAATGGGACGCTTCACCCAAGAGTTTGAATCTAAGCTTGTGCCTAAGATCAATGATCAGTCTGAGCTATTAGCCAACATTCAACAGCTGCGTTCTCTATACGAGACCAACTTGATACCCATTGAAAACTTACTGGATCAAGCATCTGCAAGTGAGCGAGCGGATACCGAGCAGTCGTTACTGATACTCACCGATACATTTACTACTATTGAACGCACTATTATGGTGTTGTCTGCGATTGCTATCGTCTTCGGTTGTGTGATCGCGTATATGTTGTCGAGTTCTATCACTAACCGTCTGACTCGTGTTGAACAAGTAGCACGCCGCGTGGCAAATGGTGATTTAACGGCAGGTGACATTACCGATGAATCTGGTGATGAACTTGCTGATCTTGCTGGCTCGATTAACCAGATGCAGAAGTCGTTAGTGGACTTACTCGGCTCTATTTCTTCTGTGACACACGAAGTTCAATCTGTTACGGGCGAACTATCTTCTATTAGCCAAGACATCGTCACGGGAGCTTCCGCTCAAGCTGACAAAGCGAACTTGATTGCAACGGCTGCTGAAGAGTTAAGCTTGACCATTTCAGAAGTGGCACAGCAGGGTACGTCTACTTATGAAGAAGCCCGCCGCTCTGAAACGTCTGCAGAAGATGGGCGTAATGTGATTGTCGAAATGGTGGCGAGTATTCAACAGGTGTCGACTCAAATGAGTGATATGTCACTGCAAATGAATACTTTGGGCTCTCATGGTGAGCAGATTGGTAGCGTTATCAAAGTTATCGAAGACATTGCTGAGCAAACCAACCTATTGGCTCTGAATGCGGCGATTGAGG
>NZ_MCYD01000850.1:0-2315 GCF_002876325.1 Vibrio sp. 10N.261.52.A1 | reverse complement strand
TGCGGCGATTGAGGCGGCACGTGCGGGTGAGTTTGGTCGTGGTTTTGCTGTGGTTGCCGATGAAGTGCGAGCGCTAGCTGAGAGAACAACCAAAGCGACACAAGAAGTGTCTGGCATTATCCAATCGATTCAGTCTGGTACTCAAGAAGCGGTGACTTATACCCAAGATAACTGCCGTTTGGTCGAGATCGGTGTTGAGCAAAGCTCTGGTGCTGTTTCTGCTTTAGAAGCGATTGTAAGCGGTGCGGGCAACGTGCAAAGTATGGTGAACTCAATTGCGACTGCAGCAGAAGAGCAGACCGCTGTGACCAAAGAAATTGCTGCAGACATTACGGCGATCAGCGATATCTCTGAGCAATCCTTGCAGCTGGCAACGCGTAGCTCAGAAAACACTTCAGGTTTGAACGGTAAAGTTGCGGAGCTAGAAGCTTTGGTCGGTAAGTTCAAGCTCGCTTAGATTCTATTTATAGGGTGAAAACCTCCCCCTAAATGCGGACAACGAGAAACAAGCCCAATGATTCAATCTTTATGGAGTGAGTTGGGCTTTTTCGTGGCTGGAATCTAGATTCAGACACGGTATACTCCACCTTCTATAACGGAGCTAGCCTTTACATGTTCGATATTCTTCTCAATCACTCTGATTTTTTACTCATCAATAAGCATCCTGGAGTCAGCGTCCACAAAGACGACGGCGATACCATGCTGCTTCAAGAAGTCGCTAAGGCAATCAATGAGCCTAAGCTGTATCTCGTTCATCGTCTCGATAAAATGACTTCAGGTATTCTGTTATTAGCCAAGAGTGCATCAGCAGCGAGTGAGCTTTCACAGCTATTTGCTGAGCGCGAAGTGGAGAAGTACTACTTGGCGGTTGGTTCTAAGAAGCCGAAGAAAAAACAGGGTTTGATTTCCGGGGATATGGAGCGGTCTCGACGCTCTAGCTGGAAACTCTTAACAACCAAAGAAAACCCGGCGATAACTCAATTTCTATCAGCAGCGGCCGAACCTGGTGAGCGACTTCTTTTATGCAAACCCTATACAGGGCGCACACACCAGATCCGCGTGGCGATGAAGTCGATAGGCTCAGCTATCGTTGGTGACCCAATTTATAATCCATCGAGTGAGGCCGACAGAGGTTATCTGCACGCCTTCGCGATTCGATTTACTTATCAATCACAAGCCTACCAATTTGTCTGTGACCCAAGGAGCCTAGACTCGTTAGGCGAGAAGTGGCACCAAGAAACCGTATCTAACGGTTTGGACGGTTGGCTTGAACCTTGGTCACTGGCGTGGCCAAAGCTAAACACTAAGTGAGTGAAATAATGGAAGCATCTGCTTTACCGGTATTTTTTGAACATATCGAACAACAGCTAAACGAAGTACCTAACGAGCTACGTCGTATTTTTCATGGTCGTGGTAAGTTTTGGCCAGGCCTAGAACAGATCACATGTGATTGGGTCGATGGTCAATTATTGGTGAATGTGTTTAAAGAGGTTGATGACGCGTTTTTGTCATCGCTTAAAGATGGCTTGTTAGCGTTGACCAGTAAAGATATCTGGCAAACCAAGCAAGGTACAAGCATCGTGCTTCAACACCGTTACGCTGACGGCGCTCCTTCTGAAGTGCTATGGGGTGAGCTTAACGACTCTCCGGTGGTTGTTGAGCATGGTCTTAAGTATCAGTTAGACATTGGTCGTAACCAGAACTTTGGTCTGTTCTTAGACATGCGTAATGGCCGTCAATGGGTGCAAGACAATGCAAAGGGTAAGAACGTACTTAACTTGTTCGCGTACACTTGTGGCTTCTCTGTGGCTGCAATTGCGGGTGGCGCTCGTCAATGCTTGAACGTTGATATGTCGCGTGGCTCACTGAACAAGGGTCGTGATAACCACCGTTTGAACGAACATGACATGCGCTCGGTGAATTTCCTTGGTTACGACATCTTTAAGTCGTGGGGAAAAATCAAGAAGGGCGGTCCTTATGAGTTGGTGATTATCGATCCACCTTCGTTCCAAAAAGGCAGCTTCGCCCTAACTAAAGACTACAAAAAGATCTTACGTCGTTTGCCGGAGCTTCTAACGGAAGGCGGTGAAGTGATCGCATGTGTTAACTCACCGGCAGTGTCACCTAACTTCCTTATCGAGACGATGGCAGAAGAAGCGCCAAACGTTGAGTTTATTGAGCGCCTAGACAACCCACCTGAGTTTGTGGATGTTGACCTTGATTCAAGTCTGAAGGTACTGAGATTTAAGATTAGCGCTTCTACTGACGCTTAATTGATTCTAAACATCAGTTAGAAAAACGCCGCTCAATATGAG
>NZ_MCYD01000849.1:0-3338 GCF_002876325.1 Vibrio sp. 10N.261.52.A1 | reverse complement strand
GTCTGGTTCAGCGCCTTCTGCTTTCCGAGCTGCAGCTTGTTTCGCTTTTGCCTTTGCAATAGCGGCAGCAACCGCAGGTTTTACTGCTGGCTCTTCATTCGGAGCCTGCTCCGCAGCAGCTTTTTGCGCTTTAACACGAGCAATAGCAGCAGCAATAGCATCATCACCGCCAGATGTTTTCATATCTTTACGGCGGTTATCTGCAGCTTTCTTAAAGCGGTTTTCACGCTCTGCTTTATCACGCTCCATACGAGCGTTCTTCTCTTCAAAGCGAATCTTGGCGCGCTCTGCAGCAGCGGCTTCATCTTTTCGAGTTTTGATTTCAGCTTTTGCTTGGCGATAGTACTGAACAAGAGGGATTTCGCTTGGGCAGACAAATGCACAAGCACCGCATTCAATACAGTCTTTAATATTTAGCTCTTCACACTTGTCTAGCTCATTGGCTTTTGCATGCCATTGCAACTGTTGAGGTAACAGTGACGCTGGACAAGCTTCGGCACATGCACTGCATCGAATGCACTCCATTTCGTAAGTGCTTGGTGCAATTTCACGACGTGTTGGCGCTAAAATACAGTTCGATGTTTTAGTGATCGGCACATTGGCATGCGGCAAGGTAAAGCCCATCATCGGGCCGCCCAAAATCAAACGCGGCAGCTTTTTATCTGCTTTATAGCCAAACTCTTCGAGCAACTCGTGTACAGGTGTACCTAATAGTGCCCAAACGTTACGAGGTTGCTTAAAAGTCTTACCGGTTAAAGTCACGACGCGGTTAACTACGGGTTCACCGTCGATTACTGCTCTTTTAATAGAGTAGAGAGAGCCAACGTTCTGAACTAATACACCAATGTCAGCCGGGATGCCGCCAGCAGGAACCTCTTTATTGGTGAGGATCTTAATTAGCTGTTTCTCACCACCTGAAGGGTATTTAGTTGGGATCACGCGAATGACGATGTCTTTGTCTTTCGCGGCAACCTCAAGTGCTTTAATTGCCGCTGGCTTGTTGTCTTCGATACCAATCACGGTCAGTTTGGGCTGAAGGATGTGTTCAACTATCTCAATGCCTTTTAACACTTCTTCGGCATGCTCTTGAAGCAACTTGTCATCTGATGTGATGTAAGGTTCACACTCAGCTGCGTTGACGATCAGAATATCAGTACGACCTAGGCCTGACTGGAGCTTTTTCGCAGTAGGGAATCCCGCCCCGCCCATACCTGAAATACCGGCTTGGCGAATCACATCAAGCAGCTCATCTGAGGTTTTCGTTGAAAAGTCTTCAACGGGATTTCTTTCAATCCAAGCATCTAAGCCATCAGGTTTAATGACCACACTGAGTTCGCTCAAGCCTGAAGGGTGAGCGGTAGTTCTTGGTTCGATAGCAGTAATCACACCTGATGTAGGTGCATGTACCGGCAATGTAAAACCAGTATCTAGAGCTGTTAGTTGTTGGCCTTTCAGTACTGTGTCACCGGCGGCAACCAATAAGTTACCAGGCTTACCGATGTGCTGTTTGACCGGAAGGACGATTTCTTCTGGAAGCCTTGCATGAACGATATCAGTGGTATTGGACTGTTTCTTGTTTTCAGCAGGGTGCACGCCGCCCGGGAAGGTCCAAATAGAGCCCGTGCGAATTTGTTCAATTAAAGAGATCATACTAACCCTATGCCTTAGGCTCTGACGCGGTCGCATCAGTTGCTTGGTTAGTGATATCCGTAACAGGAATGATGTTCATCTGCCATTTCCAATTTTCAGTCGTTGTTGCCACTGGAATCATTTCAATACAGTCAGTAGGGCACGGCGCGACACAAAGATCACAACCAGTACACTCATCTTTAATTACTGTGTGTAGTGCCTTAGTACCACCAACAATGGCGTCGACAGGGCAGGCTTGAATACATTTAGTACAGCCGATACACATATCTTCATGAATGAAGGCAACAGTTTTTACTTTGTTATCTAAGTCGTGAGCGGAGTCTTCAACTTCTACGCCCATTAAGTCTGCTAGCTTCTCAATGGTTGCTTGGCCGCCAGGAGGACATTTATTGATCTTATCTCCGTTAGCAATCGCCTCTGCGTAGGGGCGACAACCTGGGTAGCCACACTGGCCACATTGAGTTTGCGGTAAAATGGTGTCGATTTGATCGACGATAGGATCGGCTTCTACTTTGAAGCGAATAGAGGCGAAGCCCAAAATAGCGCCAAAAACAGCGGCTAAAACAGCTAACGCAATGATCGCAATTAAAATGGTACTCATGCTTATTTCACCAACCCAGTAAAGCCCATGAATGCGAGAGACATTAGGCCTGCTGTGATCATCGCAATCGATGCGCCTTTGAAGGGCATTGGAACATCAGCAACCGCAATACGCTCACGCATCGAAGCAAATAGGATCAATACAAGAGAGAAACCAACCGCTGCGCCGAAACCATAGATGATCGACTGAATGAAGTTGTGGTTTTCATTGATGTTCAGAAGTGCCACACCTAATACCGCACAGTTGGTGGTGATAAGCGGCAGAAATATCCCCAATAGGCGATAAAGAGTCGGGCTGGTTTTGTGAACCACCATTTCCGTAAATTGAACCACCACCGCGATAACCAAAATGAAACTCATGGTACGCAGGTATTCAATACCCAGAGGAGTAAGGATGTAGGTTTCTACTAGGTATGCAGATACCGACGCTAACGTCAGAACGAAAGTCGTCGCGAGGCCCATGCCAATCGCAGTCTCCAGTTTCTTGGAGACTCCCATGAAAGGACATAGCCCTAAAAACTTCACTAGCACAAAGTTATTGACCAGCACTGTGCCAACCAACAACAAAAGGTATTCGGTCATAATGGATTAATTCTTGAGATTCCGATCCCGATATTATCCTGCTTTGCTCACCTAATAACAACCAGTGAACGGTGTGGTTTTGTATGTCTGATGGAAATTTATACGCTTAATAAGAGGGTAGCAGATCTCATTGCAACAAATCAGTTGTTCTAAAGCGTGATAATGACACACGTATCACGGACGTATTTGGGCTTCTATAGGTGGTTTTCTCGAGCTGAGAATTGACAACTTTAACGAGGTTACTGTCTTCTTGTTGAGTACTGAATGTATCAGCTTTTAAGAAACCGGTTTCACCAATGAGGAATTAGAGGGAAGGGGCAAATCGTCTACCCTAAATGAGCCTGACATCGGCAAAAACTTAATCTGCGGAGATTAGTTTGTTGTAAATGAAACTTTAGTGAGCGTGTCGTTAGGGGATTTTTTTAGTAAGAATGAAAATCAAAAGAGGTTTATTGTCATTGTTTTTTAAATTTTGTATTAATTGGTAACATTTACTGGTATTTGAA
>NZ_MCYD01000848.1:0-12998 GCF_002876325.1 Vibrio sp. 10N.261.52.A1 | reverse complement strand
GCATATAATTCAACTAATCCAAGGATCAGAAGATTGGTAATATGATCCTACGCACAAAATACAGGTCACCCATATGACACTAGATGAGATTGCCAAACTAGCCGGTGTGTCGAAAACCACGGCCAGTTACGTGATTAACGGTAAGGCGCAAAAATACAGAATCAGTGAGAAGACTCAGCAGAAAGTAATGGCGGTGGTAGACGAGTATAACTACCGTCCAGACCATGCTGCTTCGTCGCTGCGTGCTGGTAATAGCCGTTCATTTGGTTTGATTATTCCTGACCTGGAAAACAGCAGTTACGCGCGCTTGGCAAAACTGATAGAGCAGAACTCACGTAAAGTGGGCTATCAAATCCTGATTGGTTGTTCTGATGATGACGCCGAAACTGAACGCAAAGTAGCGGAAGCGTTGGTGAGCCGTCGTATTGATGCTTTGCTGGTGGCGAGTTCTATGCCAGACGCCAATGAGTTTTACTTGAAGTTGCAAAACTCGGGCACGCCTGTGATTGCGATTGACCGTCCGTTAGACGATGAACATTTTGCCTGCGTGATCAGTGAAGATTTCGAGGCCGCCTTTGAACTGACTCATTCGATTCTTGATGACAGTATTCATAGTGTTGGTTTAATCGGCGCACTGCCTGATCTGAACATTTCACGCGAACGCCAGTTGGGTTTTGAAGCGGCGAATAAGGCTCATACACAACAAACAGGGCTAACAGAAAACAAGCCGATGGTTGTGGGTTATGGTGAGCACTTTGATCGTGAATCCGGTCGAGAAGTGTTTGAAGAGTGGATTGCTAAAGGTACCGTCCCTGATGCGATTGTGACTATGTCTTACACCTTACTAGAAGGTGTACTTGATGTGATGGTTGAAAAGCCAGAGCTGATCAATCAAGTAAAGTTGGCGACTTTTGGTGATAACCGATTATTGGATTTCTTACCCTTTAAGGTTCACTCACTGCCGCAGCAATTTGAGGTCATTGCAGACAGCGCGTTTGCTTTGGCATTGAACGCTTCAGCAAAACGTTACCAGTCGGGCATTGAATTGGTGCCGAGAAGCTTAGTGAAACGTACTTAACGCGCCGACGATTCAAGTTTAAGAGAGCCTCAGTGATTTTTAAGGTACTGAGGCTTTTTTATTGAATCAACAAACCAAATTCCACCAATGCTACTAAGCCTAAAAGTAGGGCCAACAGCTTCCAAAACTGAATGGGATGGCGGTTTATCAATGGTTGCTTGGCTTTGTGCTTCATTAGATTTTGATTGGGTGTGTAGAGGTCAGCTACAAAATCGCCTAAAACCTGATATCGCTCGGTCGGTGATTCTGCACACGCCTTTTGTAAAACCAAATCAATCCAAGCCGGTAAATCCGTTCGCTTTTGTGTCAGCGGTTGGTATTCCCATTGGTGATGGCGTGATTGCTTGAGAGATTGCGCGCTCATTTCAGAGTAGGGCAATTCACCCGTTAGCATTTCATAACCGATCACCGCGATAGAGAACAAATCTGAGCTTGTCGTGGCTGTGTTGTACTTAATACTCTCTGGTGCAATGTAATTCACCGCGCCGAGTGGTGTTGGGTCTTTGTCTGCTTGTTCTCCCTCTTCAATTCCTCTTACTAACACCGCACCAAGGTCGATGATTTTGATATCACCATCACGCTGAATCATGATGTTTTCAGGCTTCAAGTCTCTGTGTACCATGTCGGCACGCTGCAAGACACGAATCCCTTGTGTGATTTTTTCGAGTATCTCACGCACTTGTTCGAGCGAGGGGTTAGGGTTGTCGTACATCCATTGCCTTAGCGTGACACCTTCAACCAATTCGCAAATTTGATACAGAAATTGAGAGTGTTCTGGCGTTGGGTAAACCTTCATTACTTTCTTGTTATTCAACAAGATGCCAGCCCATTGCTCGTTAAAGAAAGCCCTTAACTGTGCTGGATCGTCATGGTATTGAACCGAAGGCACCTTTAGGACGAATTCGGTTTGTGTCTCTTTCTGCATCACACGATACACATGACTTCGAGTGCCCGCATACAACACCTCAAGTACCATAAAGTTATCGATACTTTGACCAAGCTTTAACGCTGGTGGAATAGCGCGCTTAGAGAGCTTTTCGTGAAATTCGATTAATGACGGCGTAGGTAAGTGAGTAACTTCGACAATCAGGCAGCTCACGTTGTCTGCGCTATTGTGGCTTAGTGCTGTGTTACAGATGGTTTGAGCTGCGTATTCGAAATCTGCACCGGGTTTGTCGATGTGTTCTTTAAATGTGTTAGGGGAAACGAACTCATGCACACCATCCGAGGTTAGGATAAAGCGGTCATTCTTCTTGATGGGTAAGGTTTGGTAGTCAACATTGAGCTGATTATCCATGCCTAATGCTCTGGTTAAGTAATGCTTCTGTCCCATGTTCTTACGAGTGTGGTCACGGGTCAGTTGGCGTAATTCTCCATCTCTTAGCAAGTAAATGCGGCTGTCACCCACATGGAATAGATGAGCGGTGTTCGATTTCAATATCACGCTGCTGAAAGTCGAAACTAAGGCATTGTGGTTAACTTGTTGTGCGGAATGAATATTAGAAACAGAGGTGTTGAAGAGCCAAGAATTAAGCGAAGTTAGAACTTTTTGCGCCGAACGCTGAATGCTCCAGCTTTGTGGGGTCGCGTAATAGTCGTCAATAAACTGTATCACACTGGTGTGACTGGCTTTCTGACCGTGTTCACTGCAACTGGCTCCGTCGGCTATGCAGGCAACACTGCCTTTTAGTTCTTGTTCTGCACGAGTCTTCGGATGTTTTACAATGATGGCATCTTGGTTTTCGTCACGTACGCCTTTATTCGAATAACCACCAAACTTCAAAGTCAGTTGGTTATTGGTTTCTGGCTTAATGACTTGCCCTTGGCTGAATGAAATCGTCATAACTGGTCTTCTTCTTAACTGGCCGTTTTCTCATTTGCTTGAGAGCACATCTGAGAAAGAACAAAAGCTCTCAGTAAAGCGAGAGCCTTTGAACGAAGTAACCAAGTGTCGCAGCCCGGTTACTCCTCCCGATTCAATGAGTGGTTAACTGACCTTGATTAAGGTTACGCTACCATCGTCGTTCACTTCAGCAATTTGACCGTTGGGCTCTTCCATGAACATCAGAGTCACAAAGCCAAGTACCGCTGTTGCAGCAATCACAAGGAAGAAAGTCTGGTAGCTAACAAACGAAAGCACGGTTAGGTAAACCACCGCACCCACGTTTCCGTAAGCACCTGTCATACCTGCAATCTGGCCTGTCATACGGCGTTTGATAAGCGGTACTGTTGCAAATACTGCACCTTCACCTGCTTGTACGAAGAACGAACATGCCATTGCCGCAACAACCGCTAGCCATACAGGCCATGTGCTCTCTACTTGGCCCATAGCGAAGTAACCTACAGCCAAACCTGCCGTTAGAATAAGTAGGGTTGGTTTACGACCAAATTTGTCTGAAATCCAACCGCCACCAGGGCGAGACATCAAGTTCATGAAGGCATAAGCCGAAGCCACCATACCAGCCAGAACAGGCGTTAGCTCGAAGGTTTCAGAGAAGAACAGTGGCAGCATAGAAACCACTGCTAGCTCAGAACCAAAAGTCGCGAAGTACAGAACATTTAGTACCGCAACTTGCTTAAACTTGTACTGGTGAATCTCTGGCACTTCTTCTTTGAATACATTCTTATTCACTTTCCAAACTTGAGTTACTTCATACAAGTACAGCGCAGCAAGTACTGCATACACACCGTACACCGCTGTGTCAGACAACATGCCAATACCTGATGGAGACAGTTTCCAAGCCAGTAGAGCCAGTGCCGCGTACATAGGGATCTTCATGAAGAGTAGAAAGAAAAAGTCACCCTTAGACGTCACTTCCATTGCGGTTACTTGAGCTGGTTTGAAGTAGGTAGAACCTTTTGGTGTGTCGGATACGTTTTTGTAGAACACAACAGAGAACAGTAAGCTCATTACACCGGTGATACCAACCGCATAACGCCAGCCATCTTCGCCACCAAATACTAATGCTAGAGTAGGAAGAGTGAATGCTGCCGCTGCTGAACCAAAGTTACCCCAACCGCCGTAGATACCTTCTGCTGTACCCAGTTCGTTATGTGGGAACCATTCAGATACCAAGCGAATACCAACTACGAAGCCAGCACCGATAAAGCCAAGTAGGAAACGAGCAATGGCGGCTTGAATGAAAGAGTCAGCCAGTGCGAACATGAAACACGGAATGGAACAGATCGCGAGTAGCGAAGAGTAGACGAGTCTTGGACCGTAACGGTCGGTAAGCATACCAATCGCGACACGCGCTGGAATGGTTAAGGCAACGTTTAGGATTAGAAGGGTTTTGATCTCTTCAGTGGTTAGCCCTAGGCTGGTTTTTACCATCTGCAGTAGTGGTGCGAAGTTAAACCAAACCACAAAGGTGATGAAAAAGGCGATCCAGCTGAGGTGTAAGACCTTCATCTTGCCGGTAAATGAAAACAGCGAAAATTTTGAGTTATCCATGCATTAAATCCTTTAAATATGGAATCTAGAGTTATCTAGCCGTCCACATGCCAACTCCATAGCTTGCCTAGACTGTTAATTATAGGCGGCTAAGGCATGTTAATGGGTGAATTTGAAAGTACAACCTTTTAGTTAGGCGATAACTTCTTGTTAGTTGAACATTTATTGTTAGCTGCTAACTGGTCGTCAGATGACTAACTTGCCAACGCTTCGGGTGCCAGTACTTGAATCTGGTTGCCTTGTCGGCGCACTTCAAAGCGAGTTAGGGCATGTTCAGGTTCTTCTAAACAGGCACCTGTCTCTAGGTGGTAATGCTGCTTGTAGAGTGGAGAGGCCACATAAGGTTCTCCACTTAACGAGCCGATAATGCCGCGTGACATAACGTTGGCTTTGCCTACTGGATCGAAATTCGAAAGGCCGTAAAGCTTGTCACTGCGTTTGCAGTAAAAGATAGCGACTTGATGATCAGCCACCTTGGCACACACACCCGCATTGGGTGACAGTTCCTCTTGAGAACAAACAGTGGTCCAGTTTTCCATGACAGTCTCCTTGGTAATTTATAGAGTCTTTGATTTTGTTCCATTTCCTAAAAAAGAAGGTCGTAAAGAAAGAAGGTCGCTAGCAGTGAATTGCCGAGAACAAAGGATCTGCTAACGACCAAACTGGTTACGAGACTTCCGTAATTTCAATTTGTTGTGTGCTGCTTAATGCCTGATTACGCTCCGCTTCTTGGTCTGTGTTGACCGAAGGCTTCGGGAAGCGCTGCTCACGTTCTTTGATAAATGACAGGCTAGAGTCCATTTCATCGCTATTGATGTAGTGCTGGAAGCGCTTCATCTTGACTGGGTTTTCGATAGTGGTTTTCCACTCACACTGGTAGTTTTCGATATTGAGCGCGATGTCGGCTTCTAGATCAGCAGCGACATTGAGTTTGTCTGCAATCACCACTTCTTTGAGATACTCCAAACCACCTTCTAAGTTTTCCATCCAAACCGAAGTACGTTGTAGGCGGTCTGCAGTACGTGTGTAGAACATCAACACGCGGTCGATGTATTGAATGAGAGTTTGCTCGTCTAGGTCGGTCGCGAATAGGTCTGCGTGACGTGGGCGCATGCCGCCATTACCACAGACGTACAGGTTCCAACCTTTATCTGTCGCAATAACACCAATGTCTTTTGATTGCGCTTCGGCACACTCACGAGTACAGCCAGATACCGCGAATTTGATCTTGTGTGGTGAGCGTAGGCCCTTGTAGCGGTTCTCTAGTTTAATCGCGAGGCCAACACTGTCGTTGACGCCGTAGCGACACCAAGTGCTACCAACACACGACTTCACTGTACGAACCGATTTACCGTAGGCGTGGCCAGTTTCAAAGCCTGCATCAATCAGCTTTTTCCAGATGGCAGGCAGCTCATTAAGTTGTGCACCAAATAGATCGACACGTTGTCCGCCAGTAATCTTGGTGTAAAGGTCGTACTCTTTTGCGACTTCACCCAGTACGATCAGTTTGTCTGGTGTGATTTCACCGCCAGCAATACGTGGAACCACAGAGTAGGTACCGTCTTTTTGCATGTTGCCAAGGTAGATATCGTTGGTGTCTTGCAGCTCGATGTGCTCATCTTTCAGGATGTAGTCGTTCCAGTAAGAGGCGAGAATAGAACCCACCGCAGGCTTACAAACGGTACAGCCTAAGCCTTGACCATGAGATTCAAGCAGCTCATCGAAGGTTTTGATTTTGTTGACGCGAATAATGTCGGTCAGTTCTTGGCGCGAGTAAGCAAAGTGCTCACAGATGTCGTTAGAGACTTCCACACCCAAGTTGCTCAATTCACTGTCTAATACTTGTTTAGCAAGGGCAGAACAGCCACCACACCCCGTCGATGCGTTGGTCGATTCTTTCAGCGCTGCCATTGTGGTGCAGCCTGCAGAAACGGCTTGTTTGATGTCGCCTTTGGTGACGTCAAAACATGAACAAATTACAGCACTGTCTGGAAGCGCTTCAACACCCATGGCGCTGCCGGAATCGTCAGCAAGGTTTGGTAGAATCAGTACCGATGGGTTCTCTGGCAAAGGCATATCGTTTTGCTTGATTTGCAGCAGCGAACCATACGCGTCTGCGTCGCCCACTAACACGGCACCGACGATCTTCTTGCCATCAGCAGAAACAATTAAGCGCTTATAAACTTGTTCAATTTCATCGTTGTAGGTGTAAGACTGTGCGCCTTCGGTTTTGCCATGCACTTCACCAATACTGGCTACGTCTACGCCTAGCAATTTAAGCTTGGTGCTCATATCGGCACCCGTAAAGCTGCTCTCATCTTCGCCATTGGAAAGGATATGGCTAGCTGCGATTTTCGCCATTGAGTAGCCCGGAGCCACTAAGCCAAAGATCTTGTTATCCCACAGCGCACATTCACCAATCGCGTACACATCATCAATGTTGGTTTGGCAGTAATCATCAATCACGATACCGCCACGTTCACCTATCGCGATGTCAGAGCTACGAGCCAGGGCATCTTGAGGGCGAATACCTGCAGAGAACACGATCATATCGGTTTCAAGATGTGTGCCATCGGCAAAGTTCATGCGGTAGCGAGCATTTTCACCCGCCACAATTTCAGAGGTCGCTTTCTCGGTGTGAACCTGTACGCCCAAATCTTCAATTTTACGTCTCAGCAGGGCACCGCCGCCGTCATCGAGTTGAACTGCCATTAATCGAGGCGCAAATTCTACGACATGGGTTTCTAATCCAAGGTTTTTAACCGCGTTTGCCGCTTCTAAACCCAGTAGGCCACCACCGATCACCACGCCCGATTTGCTCTGTTTACCAGATGACTCAATCGCATCGAGATCCTCAATCGTACGGTACACATGACAGTGTTCTTGGTCGTTCCCCGGAATTGGGGGGACGAACGGGAATGAACCTGTTGCGAGAATCAGTTTGTCATAGCTTTCACGGTGTCCACTGTCAGTCACGACTGCTTTGTTTTCGGTATCGAGCTCAGTGACTTTGGCATTGATTAGGTATTTAACGCCATTTTCTTGGTAATAAGCTTCACTCGTTAAAGCCAAATCGTCGGCTGTCTTACCGTTGAAGTAGGCCGTAAGTTGAACACGGTCGTAGGCAAGGCGCGATTCCTCACTGAAGGTAATAACTTCATATTGGTCTGAATCAGCTTGAATGATGTTGTCGATAAATTTGTGGCCAACCATGCCATTACCAACGACGACAATCTTTTGTTTGCTCATAGTAAATTCCTTTTTTGATGGCTTCCTAGCGTTTCTAAAACTGCCCACTCTCTGGTGGATAATGTGCTGTTCTTCCAATGAACTGAAAACTGTAAATTTTGAGTTGTTGGTAAATAGGACAGCAAGTAGGGTGCCAGATAAAAATAGATATCGAGGAAAATAAAAATAACATTTTAAATCATTGGTTTAATTAAATGACAAACGGACCAATTACCCCTAAAGTGGTAGATTTAAGAAAGAGAATATTTATGAAAATGAGCCTTTGTGGTGCAAAATTGATCAACATGGTGCAAAAATCTCAATATTTTCTCGATGGCATTTGATTAACATTATTTCCTGTAAGTGATTTGATTTTAAGTTGTTGTAATTAATGGTTATTTTTCTTGATTGGGAAAGGGGTGAATAGTGGTGCGTAAATTGCTTTATTAAAAAAGAGAAATTTTCATCGCGAAGAGTGGTTAGTAAGAGGCGCTCTGTTAGCACGGTGGAAACAATAAAAAGAACATTGCACGAGGGAAGAGTGATGAGTTCAAACAAGGATTGGATCAAATCAACGTGTGCTTACTGTGGCGTAGGTTGTGGCATTGAAGTAAGGCCAACTGCTTCGGGGAAACTGGAAGTGCGTGGCGATAAAGACCACCCATCGAATTATGGCAAGTTGTGTACAAAGGGCGCAGCACTGGGAGACACCGTAACACCAATTGGCCGTTTAACTCAGCCGATGCAAAGAGTCGCAAGCGGACAACAACTTCTACCTTGGAGTAGCGCATCTCAGCTGGTGGCAGACAAGTTCAAACAAGCGATAGAACAGCATGGCCCGGACTCTGTCGCCTTTTATGTATCAGGCCAACTACTGACTGAAGATTACTATGTAGCTAACAAGCTGATGAAGGGGTTTATTGGTAGCGCTAACATCGACAGTAACTCTCGCCTTTGTATGGCATCTAGCGTGGTTGGGCATAAACGTGCGTTCGGTACTGATACCGTTCCTGTTTGTTATGAAGATCTAGAGCAAGCCGAAGTGGTCGTCATCACTGGATCAAACCTCGCTTGGTGTCACCCTGTACTGTTTCAACGCTTAAGAGCAGCCAAGCAAGCTAACCCAGACATGAAAGTGATCGTCATTGACCCGCGCTACACCGACACCTGTGAGATTGCCGATATACACTTGGCATTGGAATCTGGTTCCGATGTCGCTCTATTCAATGGTTTGTTGGCTTACTTAGATGATAACGACCAGCTTGACTCTGATTACATTGAAAATCATACCCAAGGTTTTACGGAAGCGATTCGAACAGCCACAGATTACCGCTATACCGAATCAGGTTGGGGCAACAAAAGCGTTCCTGAACTGACAGGGCTTAGCGAGCAACAACTCGAACAGTTCTATCAGTTGTTCGCATCTAAAGAGAAAGTGCTCACCATCTATTCCCAAGGCGTGAACCAATCCACACAAGGTTGTGACAAGGTAAACGCCATTATTAACTGTCATTTAGTGACCGGAAAAATCGGAAAGCCGGGTATGGGCCCATTCTCGGTCACAGGCCAACCGAATGCGATGGGTGGGCGTGAAGTGGGCGGCCTAGCCAATACTTTAGCCGCGCATTTTGAATTTGGTGATCCACAATCACATCAAACCGTTAGCGATTTTTGGCAAACCGACAGCTTAGCCACTCACGCAGGCTTGAAAGCCATCGACCTGTTTGATGCCATGAATGAAGGCAAGATAAAAGCGGTGTGGATCATGGCTACTAACCCTGTTGTGAGCCTGCCAGATAGTGAAAAAATCAAAACCGCTTTGGAGAAGTGCCCATTTGTGGTGGTGTCGGACTGCATTGCGGATACGGAAACAACACGCTTGGCCGATGTAGTGCTACCCGCGCAAGGGTGGAGTGAAAAGTCGGGCACCGTAACCAACTCTGAGCGTCGAATCTCACGCCAACGCCGCGTATTACCAAGCCCTGGAGAAGCGAAACCTGATTGGTGGATATTAAAAGAAGTCGCGCAAAAAATGGGATTCAAAGAGCAGTTTGATTACCGCCACGAAGGCGAGATCTTCAAAGAGTATTGCGAGATGACAGCCCTAGGTAATGAGACAGGTAAAGCTCGCGATCTATGCTTAATCGGGCTTACTCAGTTAGATGAGAAAGGCTATGGTGAACTGACTCCGCAGCAATGGCCAGTACTTGAATATCAACCAGAAATCATCGAGCAGCGCATGTTCACCGATGGCGAGTTCTTTACTGAATCTGGCAAAGCGCAGTTTGTAGCGGTTGAGCACGACAAGCCGATTGCCGTTACCAGTGTCGAATTCCCACTTATTATGAACACAGGTCGAATCCGAGACCAATGGCACACCATGAGCCGAACTGGCTTAGCCGCAGGTTTAGGTGAACACACACCAGAACCCTTTGTCGCCATGCACCCAGATACGGTCGCAGAGCTTGGTTTAGAAGAGTTTGGCTTAGATGCTTTCAACCACGCCACTATTAATCCGGTAGTGAAAGTGCGCAGCGCACAAGGTGAATGCCAAGCTCGCTTAGTGGTGACCAAAGAGATGCGCCGTGAGCAGGTGTTTATGCCTATTCACTGGAATGCGCCAACCGCCAAAGACAGTAAGCCGTGTGACCTGATCTTGCCTCATACCGATGCAGCTTCAGGCCAACCAGAATTTAAACACACACCTGTTGTGGTAGAGCCGTGTGGTTATCGTAGTGAAGCCGCCTTGGTCAGTGACAAGGTGATGGATTGTAGTGGGTTTGATTACTGGGTTCGCCAAAGAGTGGAGGGCGGTTTTCTGTATCGTATTTCTTCATCGAAGAATCCAATGGAGTTGGTGATTCAGCTTGCCAATACCCTCGATGCGTTACCAGAACCGAATACAGAGGCGATTAAATCACTCCATTACCACGGCAATAAATCGTTCAAGAACTACGGCTCAGCCAAGCTGGATCAGTTTGGTGTAAAGCAAGCGTTCGTCGTGAACAGTAAGCTCGACCATCGAAGCATCGATTGGCTGGTGAGATGCCTCATCCGAGAAGCTGATGAAGAATTCGAAGCCGAGTTTTTGAGTACATTGGCTAAGTAGATAGTTATCAAAATAGATCCATAGCAAACGCCGACAATTTTGTCGGCGTTTTTCCATTCTTCACGGCAACGCTAGTTTTTATCTATCGAGCCTCACGTCGTTCACCTGCTTTTACGCTTCATGAAACTTAGAACTAGCTATTGATACAGAGATAAAGACGTGTGTGGATAATTGATAAGCGACACACACATTCACATTATTTACGAGTTTGGTTTGGGGTAATCGGAAACGCTCCTGATTTTTATCCTGTATGATGTGTGCTTTTAGTAAAATTATCATATTAAAGAGTGGCTTAGCTAAGCATTGGTTGGAGTGTTTAGTAGGGCGTGTTAGGGAAAATTCTCATAATCACTCTTTATCAAATCGTGAGTCATGGAGGGGGCATGGTTAGGGAAGCGACAAAAGACGACTGTGCAAAATTAGCGCTACTGTCTATTAGAGTCTGGCTAGATACATACGCTCAAGAAGGAATAAAAACCGAATATGCAGACTATGTACTGTCTACGTTCACGGCAGACTATTTCCTGGAAATACTGAATAACACTAAATACCGCGTTTTGGTTAGTGAAAAGAATGAGATTCTACATGGTTATGTAATGGTTAATCTTGAATCGAATTATCAAACGCCTGAAAGTGGTTTTGAGGTTGAAAAGCTCTATGTAGATGGCCTTTTTAAAGGCAAAGGTGTGGGCAAAAAGCTGTTAAAAAGCGTGGAGGACCAGTTTGGTCGCCAATATTGGTTGTACACGTGGGTTAAAAATGAATCCAATGGCTTTTATGAACATTTAGGTTTTAGTCGAATAGGCTCTCTTACTTTTGAGTTTTTCGGAGCGTTGATCGAAAACAACGTCTATCAATCAGCCTCTGATTAGGTTTCAAATTAAGTACTGTTTTCGTTCCCTAAGCAGTAGGGCAGAGCACAAAAAGCAATAAATCACCTCTCACACAGTGTTAACGATTAAAGGAGAATTGAGCGTTATGTGGATAGAGCAAAGCCGGATTGAAGGAGACAATGTTGTTCTTGAGCCATTGAATCTAGGGCATGTACCTGAACTAATCGAGGCCGTGAAAGACGGAGAGCATTGGAAGCTATGGTTCGCTAATGTCCCGAGTCCAGAAAAAATGGAGCAATACGTTGTTGATGCTATCGCTCAAATGGTACTCGGTAATATAGCTTATGCGGTGCGAGTGAAAGCCACCAATCAAGTCGTAGGGACTACCCGTTACTATGGCGTTGATAGGCCAAACAGACGAGCGTTAATTGGTTATACCTGGTATTCAAATTCGGCTAGGGGAACATTGATAAATAAAGAGTGTAAATACCTTTTGCTACGGCAATTGTTTGAGCACTATGAAGCTATTGCTGTCGAGTTTCGCACTCATATTGGGAATACCGTCTCTCGAAAAGCGATTGAAGGGCTTGGAGCAAACCTCGACGGTATCTTGCGTAATCATCAGATCTTAAAGGATGGCTCGGTAAGAGATACGGTAGTGTATTCAATTATTGACTCGGAGTGGCCAGAAGTTAAGCAAGGCTTTCTGAAAAAACTCAGTCAACAAGAGCCTTAAAACAAGGAAGTAAGAATGGAAAACTATTGGAATCCGATGGTTCCTGAACTATCCGTTAGCAACTTTGAGCGGTCGCTTGCCTTCTACGTTGATGTACTTGGTTTTTCTATTCGCATAAAGCGTGAAAATCCTGATTTTGTGTATCTCGAACAAGAGCATGTGCACATGATGTTAGAGCAAATCAATGATGAAGGATGGATTACTGGTGAGCTTGAGGCTCCCTTGGGGCGAGGTGTGAACTTTCAGATTGAATTAAGTGACTTAGAACCTCTAGTAAAACGTCTCCAAGCCCACAAAGTGCCTCTGTTTCGTGAGCTGAAAGAAACTTGGTATGACATTGGTGAAAAGTTGTCTGGAGAGCGTGAGCTTCTTCTCCAAGATCCGGATGGTTATTTGTTAAGGTTCACTCAACACCTCGGAGAAAAACCGAAGAGCTTGGAGTGAGTTCATTCATTGTTTTTAAGACTAGCCAGATCGATCACCAAACGCCGACAACTTTGTCGGCGTTTTTCCACTCGCCACTGCAACGCTAGTTTTTATCTATCGAGCCTCACGTCGTT
>NZ_MCYD01000847.1:0-6251 GCF_002876325.1 Vibrio sp. 10N.261.52.A1 | reverse complement strand
ATGTAATGATACATTGGAAGGAGGCTTACAAAGGTAAAACTTGGAAGTAAGAGGTGGAGACTTAACACGCTGTATAAGTGCATTTTTCACTAAATAGTGATACCAAAAATGAAGACTATCGCGTCTACTCTCGCCCCAACACATACTCGATAAAAGCAGACTTCGTTTCACGATATTTGTCTTGTGGCCAACCTTCACAGGATACTTTTAGGTCATTGTATTGCTGAACTAAGGCTGAGTTGACACGCAGCCTGTCTCGAAACGCTAAAAAGCACTCAAACTCAGAACCATTGGCAACCACTTGCAACGCCACATCTTCAGAGGATATGGATTCCAACATGCACAATTCGGGCGTTCTTAGCGTATCGAGTTTCTCTTTAAAGCCGAGCGTTGTAAGTCGTTCTACAGCATCCTCAAGCTCGTTGAACTCAACGCCAACGAAGACATCTAAATCGCCCTTAGATACGGCCAACGGAATGGACGATGCGCCGACATGCTCAACTCTCGCGTTAGGGAGTAGCTTCTTGATATCACATTCGTATCGTTCAAACATCTCATGGCAAGCAGCTTGATATTGTTCCGCTGGGTAAAATCGCATGCGTCCCCACTATTCAAATTAGCACTAGTACATTAAAGGCTATTAAATACGCCTATTGCTAAAAGAAACAGAACGATACTAATAATCCCAATATTAGATACTCGCTCCCGCTCTTTTTCGTCAGGTGTAAACGAAGGAAAACGTCCTAAAGTGAACACCTTAGATACAACCCACCCCACGCTAAAGCAAATGATATCCACAATGAAGAACTGGAAAAGCATTCGAAAAAACGCACCAACGAACCTAAAGAGTGTGAATACTATGTCTTCCATTTTCTGCCCTAATTAGAGTCAACTAAGGACAGAAAGTGCCACGGGTGGAGATTCATATCAAGAACCTTATACAGAACTATATGTGTAAAAATACTATTACGCAGCGACTATAAATCCGTTCCATATTGACTTAGACAAACCTTAAAAGCTTCGCGCTCGCCAGTTGTATTGATCAATGCCGCTGCACTACTTTCCCACAACTCCACATGGCCGTTAGTTAGAACATCCGTACTAACAAGTAGCATTCTTCCACCAACATAAGTTTCTACACGATAGCCATCGTTTCGAACCTGTTGCCTAGTATCTATATCAGTCAGCATTGAATGTGAGCGAAGGAAACCATCATACACGCAGCTAGCAAACTCCAATACCGAGTCTTTAGGAACCGTCCCAGTCATCAACGATTCAAATTCTCCAGTATCTAACCTAGTTGGTGCCGATGAACAACCGACCACGGAACTTAAAACAACAAAAGCCGTCATTAACTTCTTCATCTAATTACTCGTAAGTACAAAATATCTACCTGGCGAACTTTAGTTTCATGCGTACATTTAGTCACTAACTAAATGATAAATCTGCATTTCCTTTGTCCAAAAACAAAAAGCCCCGGTTATAGGAACCGGGGAAACAGGGTGGGATGAGTTTGGCGCGTGCCCGTAAGACCAAACTCTCCCCAAGCCTCACCTAAGACTCATGCTCTTAGGTAAAGGATGCTGAGTACTGTTATTAAAAAGTACGGTTATTGAATCGTAGCGCCTTGTTCTACCCAAGTGCCGATGAGTGCTCGCTCTTCCTCGGTCATTTGAGTCATGTTACCAAGAGGCATCACCTGAGTTGTTACGGTTTGAGCAACAATCCTAGGTACATTGGCTTTGATCTCTTCTGGCGTATCAAGCATGACACCCGCTGGCGCAGCAGCAAAAGCGGCGTGGCTAGGCGTTGCAGAGTGACACACTGAACAGCGCTCTTGAATGACCTTGTTGATGGTTTCAAAGCTGACACCTGCATTCGCCGTTGGCATGGCATGGTCAGCAGGCACTGCTTGAGAGTCAGCCGCCGCTGAAGCCGTGTTGCTCGAAGCGATCTCTTCAGTCGTGCTCACAGGTGCTTCTTGTACCACTGGTGCTTGCACTACCGGAGTCATCTGTTTTTTCGCGTAAGGTGAGGTAACAAACGCGAGAGTAATCATACCCAGTGCCGCTACTGGCACTGTCCATGCGAACTTCTGACTGCCATGACGTGTATTGAAATAGTGACGAACCAAGATACTGAAGATTGCTAGGCCAGCAAGGATCAACCAGTTGTATTCCGAGCCGTAAGTGCTTGGGAAGTGGTTACTGATCATGATGAACAGCACTGGCAGTGTCATGTAGTTATTGTGACGAGAGCGCAGTAGACCTTTCGCAGGTAGTGCCGGATCCGGTTCGCGTTTCTCTTCAATCGCTTTCACCAAGTTACGCTGCGCAGGCATGATAACGCGGAATACGTTACCCACCATGATGGTACCGATAATGGCACCCACGTGGATATAAGCACCACGGCCACTGAACACTTGGGTTAGGCCATAGGTCGCAGCAACGAGCAGCACAAACAGCACAACGCCAAGCAACACCGGGGTTTTTCCTAATGGCGAGTCACACAGTAAGTCGTAGATAAACCAACCAGCAACGAATGAACCAATACCAATCGCGATTGCCGTTGTTGAATCAAGGCCAGAGCCCGGTGCAATCAGGTAGATTTCTGCGTTGAGGTAATAAACGACACCCAATAGACACACGCCTGTGATCCATGTGAAGTAAGCTTCCCACTTGAACCAGTGTAGGTGCTCTGGCATTTCTGGTGGCGCAAGTTTGTACTTCTCTAGGTGATAAATACCACCGCCGTGAATCGCCCATAAGTCGCCTGAAAGGCCCGTTTTAGGGTTAACTCGGTTAAGGTTGTTCTCTAACCAAACAAAGTAAAATGATGCGCCTATCCACGCAACACCAACAATCATGTGAATCCAGCGAATCGCTAAATTCAACCACTCTGTAATATGCGGATCCATAATAAACTCCTGTATCACAACGCTTTAGCTAAGCGTTGCTCTTCCTTGTTGTCTTCCGTTGGCATATCTTCCAAATGCAATGCCACCAGGTCGTTCTCAAAATAAACTTCATCACAGTTATGTCCTTCTCCGCCTCTATCGACAATCAAGAACTGGTCTTGATCCGTGAGTGCAAGAACCGGGTGATGCCACACCCCTTTGTGATAGTTCACTCCTTGACGGCCGTTGCTTAAGAAAGCTCGGCAATTGGCTAACGATGGGTTACCGCCTTTTGGGGCAACAACAATTAAATAGGGTTGACCAAGTAATGGAATGAATGCCTGAGAACCAAGTGGATGACGCTCTAGCATTTTGATGGTCAGTGGGTAGCTCAACGGCGTAGCTTGGAAGATGCTGATGATCGCTTCTCCGCCTTGGTCTTGCACATCCGTTGTCGCTAGCTTGTGGTAGCGACGTGTTGATCCACTGTTGATCATGAAGAAATCACTATTATCGGACTCGATAACATCACCAAACTCAGCAAAAGCTTGCTTAGTTAACGGTTCGATAGTTAAACGACGTATTCCATTACTCATACTGATTTCCTTACCTATTTCGCTTTCGTACCAAATAGACGCAAACGGCTAATACCACCATCTGGGAATATGTTTGCACGTACGTGAGTAATCGCACCAAGGTCGTTTACCTCAGAAATGAACTCGTGAATCTCGTGCGCTTGCAGCTTTTGAGCAGGCAGCAGTTCACGCCAGAATAGGCTTTGTGTTTCCACTTGATCGTCTGTACCACCTTTCACGTAAGCCGCTTGAATTGAGCAGCTGTCTGGGTAGTTACCTTTAAAGTGCGCCGTATCAACGATGATACGTTCGATATTACCTGGATGGCCTAATGCAACGATTACCCAGTCATTACCCGGCGTACGACGACGCGCTGTTTCCCAGCCATCACCCATGTTTTCACCGCGGCCTGGGCCTAAGATGTTGGCTTTATTACCGTAGTGCTCATCACTACATGCCAGTGCTCGGCCACCATGTTCAACAGCTGCTAGATCCACCTGTTGATGAGAGTCTATTGCGTCCCAATCAACACTTGGTCGGCCGTAAACACGTAGGCGTGCAACACCACCGTCTGGGTAGATATTCAAACGCAGGTGCGTAAATACTTGATCACTTTCAATGTCTTCAAAATGGTGGTGGTCACCTTGTAGTGCCATTGAAGGCAGAATTTCTTGCCACTCTGTTGAATCGGTTGGCTCACCCTGAGGTGAATAGCATGCGTCGATTGATGCCGAAGGTGGGAAGTTACCTGTGAAGAATGAGGTATCAATATCAACGCCAGCGATAGTGCCAGCTAAGCCAAGGCGTACCACACAGTAGTCGTAACCTTCGCCACGTTTACGTCTGCTTTCCCAGCCGTCCATCCACTTGCCGTTATCGTCGTATAAGTCGTCTTTCCACTCTGGTGCTGCGTGGCTGAGTAGGCGGCTTTTATCGGCGAAAAAATCGTCTGTTGCGAAGATAGCTTCTGCGCCGAGTTTTTCGTCTGCAAGGTTTATGTACTGTTCAAATTTATGGGTCATGTCCGTGTAATCCTATGAAATTAATCAAGTAATAATAAAATGAGAACTTAGCGGCTTATGTTTTTACAAATCAAACCTTTAGGCACTAAGACTGGGCTGAGATAGCTGTTAACTCCGTTAACTTACATATCCCAGAGACGAAACATCGCGATCTTGTTGATCTCTTGAATCGCCGTAGCAAACTCAGTTTCACTATCATTTCCTAATCGCATCTCGAACGACTCAAGAATTTGGTAACGATTGGCTCCCTTCACCGCCATGATAAAAGGGAAATTGAAGCGACTTTTGTAGCTGTTGTTATAAGAAGTGAATTTTTCAAATTCTTCGGCGCTGCATTGATCAATGCCCGCCCCCGCTTGTTCTTTTGTCGACGACTCAGTAAGTTCGCCGTTTACTGCTGCTCTGCCCGCTAAGTCTGGGTGAGCGTTGATCAAAGCCAACTGTTTGCCTTGGTCGGCATTGAGCAAGGTCGATGCCATTTTTAGATGAAGATTCTCAATGTGGTCGTCTTCGGCATTCAAACCTTGGTCATATACCGCCTCAGCAACCCATGGGCTGTGCTCGTAAACATCAGCAAAGTGCGCGACAAAAGTGTCACGGTCCATGGTTGTTGGTTGGCAAGATCGAAATTCAGTCACGTTAAGCCTCCTTGCTGTTCGTTCTAATTTTGTTGTCCGTTGTATGGGTGATGTTTGTGCCAGTGGTTGGCAATATCAATTCGACGACATAGCCACACGCTGTCATGTTGTTTTACGTAATCTAAGAAGCGTCTCAATGCAGCAATACGACCGGGACGACCAATAAGACGACAATGCAGCCCTACCGACATCATTTTTGGTGCGGTTTCGCCTTCCATATAAAGGGTGTCAAAAGTGTCTTTTAAATACTGGAAGAACTGCTCACCAGAGTTGAAGCCTTGCGCCGTTGAAAAGCGCATATCGTTAACATCAAGCGTGTAAGGGATCACTAGCTGTGGATGACCGGTTTCGGTGTGCCAATAAGGCAGGTCATCGTCATAGGCATCTGAGTCATAAAGGAAGCCACCTTCTTCTGCGACTAAGCGGCGAGTATTCGGCCCTGTACGACCGGTATACCAACCTTGCGGACGTTGACCCGTCACCTGTTGGATAATCTCAATCGCTTTGGTCATATGGTCACGCTCTTCTGACTCATCAATATATTGATAGTCTATCCAACGATAACCGTGGCTACAGATTTCGTGACCTGCTTCTACCATGGCTTCAGCTACGTCTGGGTGACGCTCAATGGCCATAGCGACCGCAAATACAGTCAGTGGAATTTCATATTCATCGAACAAGCGAAGAACACGCCACACACCCGCTCGGCTACCATACTCATAGATGGATTCCATGCTGATGTGACGCTCGCCTTTGAGCGGCTGTGCTGACGGGATCTCTGAAAGAAAGGCTTCAGACTCGTCGTCTCCATGTAACAAACAACGCTCACCGCCCTCTTCATAATTCAATACAAAAGAAACCGCGACGCGCGCATTACCTGGCCATTGAGGGTTAGGAGGATTAGCTCCGTAACCGATCAAATTTCTTGAATAATCCTTATTCATCCAAGTACTCCTAACATAAGTGGTTGGCTTAGCCGCTCTTCAGCTGCCCCATCGAAATGATTCAGCTAGTGATTTATCCAAAACCGAGCAACCTCACCCCTGTACATTTATTGTATACAATTACTTATCTTAATGTAAAGATTTTGTTGCTTAAGTTAAAAAATCAAGCCAAATAC
>NZ_MCYD01000846.1:0-3458 GCF_002876325.1 Vibrio sp. 10N.261.52.A1 | reverse complement strand
ATCATAGACGTGTTCCTTTGCCTAGAGGTAGTAATATAAAAGTATTATCTATTCGGGCAAGCGACTTTCCAGCTGATAAAGGTGTTTTGCCTGCAGCCTCCGAGCAAACAAACATTTGCGTAGTCAAAATTCCTGAATCAAAGCATAACGATATTTCGGATTTCGGTCCCAAATGGTTAAAAGATAAAATTAATTTATTGGTTCGAAATTATTTGCTAGACGAACCATGTTCGGTGCTTAAGAAAGCCTAACAAGGCCGTCAAGAAAGGACGCAAAAAGCTTGGCCTGCGCTCCTTCGTCGCTAACTATAGCCAAGCATTTTCTGCCTCTTACGGCGGCGTTAGAGAGCACAAGGATGATTCAGCAAGCATTCGAAAAATTTGGGAAAAACTCCTTTCAACATGCAATTTTCTATAGTAACGAAAACTGTTTAAGGTTTGAGTTGTCGGAAGGCGCTAAGTATGAATCTCATATTTCGATGTTCACAACTGCTTTAGAGCGTGCAACTCAGATTCTCGAAAGTGTTTTCGAAAAAAACGATGAGCTTTCGATCTGTATCTCTTTTGCCGGTGATTCTTTTCTATCAAATTTGTCACAGTTTCGTGAGTTACACTAATTGGGAGTTAAATTCCCAAAAACAAGGTACATATACAGTGAATGGGACGAAGATGAAGAATGGCATCGAAACTATGTATTCTTCAAAGTCGCAAAATCAGAATTGCACAAATTGCTTTTTGGTAAAATGGCAAATGAATTAGGGATAAGACCATCCTATTGGCTTGACGTTTACATATTTGATTTGGAGTTAGGTGTTTTGGCTCATCCATACGACGATAGAGGTATGGATCTAGTGGGTGGCAATAAATTCATGCTTTCTAGAATCTATAAACAGTTTAACAGTTGGCTTTTAAAGTATGACATTAGCATCATGAAACAGTGGTTTGGTGCTCTCTAACAATGCAAATTAAAAGAGCGGACAAAAACCAGTTGGCTTTGTTCGTTCCTCACAAGTTTAGCCAACTAATTTTTGCCGTTTATTTGCGGCGTTAGCCCTCAGGAGGAAAGGATGCCAAAGGTAGTTTCAGTCAGTAAATGTGCCGAGCACACTTTTTCTAAATCAATTGTTGATTCAATATTGCTAATTGAGGGGGAAGGAGTTGACGGAGATGCTCATCGGGGAAAAACTGTAAAGCATCGTTCGAGAGTCAAAGTCGATCCCAGTCAACCAAATCTTAGACAAGTTCACCTTCTTCACAATGAGTTATTCTCTGAGCTTGAGGCTAAAGGTTTCAAAGTTGAGCCAGCATCACTTGGGGAAAACATCACAACATCTGGTATTGATTTACTTGGTTTGCCAAGAGATACCGTAATTAGGTTTAGCAGTGGGGCAGAAGTACTGATTACAGGTCTCCGTAACCCTTGCCCACAAATCGAGGGATACCAGACTGGGCTATTGTCTGCTGTTTTGGGTAAAGATAGCTCAGGAAAGTTAGTCCGTAAGGCAGGAGTAATGGGGATCGTTAAAGTTGGTGGTAGAGTGTCGGCAGGTGATAGTATGGCGATTGAGTTGCCTGATGAGCCATTCCACCCCCTCAAAAGGGTTTAAGGGCTAACAAAAGCTTCAAACCGACAAACAACGCGTGGCATTTTTGGTTTGCAGTAATAATTGTGTTTAAGGCGCAGTGCAGAGGCTTGTTTTGTGCGTTGTCTGCGGTTTAAGCTGGCGTTATGTGAATAGGAGATTTCAATGGACAAGGCAGTCAAGGATCGCTTCGATGAGTATCCAAATAATGCTCGTGCTAGGTTAGAGGAGCTGCGAAATTTAGTCTTTCAAGTCGCATCTGAGTTAGAACTGGGTGAAGTCGATGAAGCTCTAAAATGGGGTGAGCCAAGCTACAGTGTAAAAACTAGCAGTCCGTTACGAATGGACTGGAAGATTAAGTCACCTAATAATTATTACCTATTCTTTAATTGCCAAACTAAGCTAGTCGATACATTTCGGGAGTTGTATGGTGACGAATTGGTGTTTCAGGGAAACAGAGCTATAGTTCTGTCCTTATCGAAACGGCTACCAGAAACGGCCATCAAGTCCTGTCTAGAGTTAGCTTTAACCTATCAGCAGCGTAAGAATCTGCCTCTTTTGGGCGCGTGAAACAATTCACATAACAAGATGATTGGACTCCCCATCCCCAATCCGCCTATCTTTTAATAGGAAGCAACACGGGAGTCTGATTATGAAAAATCTCATTATTGGCGTTGATCTAGCCGCTAAGGTTATTCAAGTTTGCGTTTACGCAGATAAAAAGGTGCAATCTAATCGAGAAATGACACCGAAACAGTTCAGCGCTTATCTCAGTAATCTGTCACCCTCTCTGGTGGTGTTTGAAGCTTGCGCAAGCTCTAATTATTGGAATCAAATTGCCACATCTTTAGGCCACACTTCGAAGTTAATTTCCTCTCGTTTGGTTAAAGCGGTTCGTCAGAATCAAAAAACAGATAAGAATGACGCTTTAGCGATCATTCAAGCCTCACAGTTACCTGAAGTAACTTTCGTTTCTGGTAAGACGAATAGCCAACAGCAAGCGCAATCAATGCTGAAATTACGAGAGCAAGCTGTTAAACAACGGACGGCATTAAAAAATCAATTAATAGGATTGATGAGGGAGTTTAATCTTCCAGTTTCGAGGAACCATCAAGGCTTTACTCAATCGATAGAGATGATTTTGGAAGACGCGGACAATGAGCTAACAGCTGATTTTAGGCATATGCTGAAAGTGTCACTCGACTTATATTTGGTTTTGTGCGAAGCAATTGATACTTATGATCATTCCCTTGATCAATGGATAAGGTCAATCCAAGAATGCCAAAAGTTAATGAAGATTGAAGGTATCGGTAAGTTAAACGCAGTTCATTTGTACATTGCTTTGGCATCAGGAGAACTTGGTCAGTTTAAAAAGGGAAAAGATGTTTCCGCTTGTATTGGCTTAACACCACTCCAACATTCTTCTGGTGGTAAAGCGAAGTTGGGACATATTGATAAACGGAAAAACTCAACGTTGCGCAGCCTATTAATTACTGGCGCAATGTCTGTGGTTCAGCAAGTCGTAAAACGCGATGCTAAAACAAAGAAAGAACAGTGGCTACAAGCATTAGTAGTACGTAGAGGTAAAAAATGTGCAGCGGTAGCGCTGGCAAATAAAACAGTTCGTACCGCTTTTGCTATGCTTAAATCTGATACGGAGTATAGAGCATCTATGCTCTGACAGTTTGACAAAATGAAGCGTAAGATAAAAGTTAGGTGATACAGAATAGTCGAAAGAGGAAAAGCTCGCTAACAAGCATTGTACCCTGACAGCCGAAATTATCATTGAGCAGAGGTAGCTCCTCAATAGTAGCTCGTATATAAGCACGCGAATATCTATCGTTCTTTTTGTTGAAACGGGGGAGTCCATATAAGA
>NZ_MCYD01000845.1:0-2544 GCF_002876325.1 Vibrio sp. 10N.261.52.A1 | reverse complement strand
GAATCAAAGCTAATAAATAAGAGAAGATAAAATTTTTATCGTTTTTTGATTGTTAGATTGAGTGAGCAAATAACGCTGTTTCAAAATTTTTAACGGTAGTGGCAGTGGCCCCGAACAAAAAGACTTCTAAGTATCTGTATTGAATCAGGTTCTGTTACATCTAATGAATAACGCTTACCAAGACCTTTACAAAACTTTACGAATGCAAAGAATGTAAATTTAATGCAAATGGTAATAGTTATCACTTATATTCTCTCGCGAAAAGATTCAGTGGTACCGGTAACGGTTCAGCGAGCACATCAAATAATTAACCATAGTGCTCGTACAAAAAGAATAAAAGCGGAGTAAAGGACATGTTTTCAAAGAGCCCATTGGCTTTAGTGATCGGCGCAGTATTAGCTTCACCAGCAGTATTGGCAGAAACACCAAAAACAGACGAGCACATGGTTGTTGAAGGTCGTGACTACGGTTACAAAGCCGATACGAACACAACAGCAATGCGCATGGAGGCGACTCAATTAGAGACTCCGGGACAAGTTTCAGTAATCGATGAACAAATCATCGATGAGCAGCGTGCATCAACTCTAGGTGAAGTTCTAAAGAACGATGCATCTATTTCTGCGGGCTCAAAATCTACCAACCGTGAACGCTTCAACCTACGTGGTTTCGCACTAGGTAGTGGTTCAAGCTACCTACGTGACGGTGTTCAACATTGGTCTCATTACCGTCAACCAGTTGAGCTATTAGAGCGTGTTGAAGTACTTAAAGGCCCTGCAGGCCTACTTTACGGTAAATCAGCGCCAGGTGGCCTTGTTAACATGGTTTCTAAGAAGCCTACATACGAGACTCAAGTAAACGTAAGCCAAGATATCGGTTCTGATAGCTACACGCGTACTACCGCTGATGTAAGTGGTTCACTAAACGATGACCAAACCTTACGTGCTCGTCTTATTGTTTCGCAAGAAAACCAAGACTCTTACCGCACACGTTTTGATGGCACAGATGTAGAAACCGACCGTTTTGTTGGTGGTCTATTTGTTGATTACGATATTAACGAAGACATCATGTTGTCAGTTCATTACGACCGCACAATCGAAGAGGGCGATTTAGACAATGGTTCTAAAATCGACACTTCTACAGGCAAGGCTATCGACCCTAACACGGTTAATGATCAACGTTTCGCTCAAACAGATAACGACGTTGCTAACTACGGCGCTTCGATAACTGCTAATTTAAACGAAACTTGGTCTGTTAAAACAGGCATTAGCCGTCAGTTCTACGAGCGTCAGCGTACAGAATCGAACAATACTGTATACAGCGATAAAAACGGCGGTTACGGCTACAAAGTATCAGATCGTCACGACGAGTGGACGTTTGACACGGCTTACGTAGATTTTACTGGTGACTTCGATGCACTAGGTGTAAACCACCGACTACTTGTTGGTGTTAATGGCCTTCATTACGACTACGAACGTTTATACGACTCTGGTTACACTTGTGTTAATGCAACTGAAGCCGAAACAGAAGCTGCATGTGGCAATGGTTTTGATATGCCTTCTAACGTTAGCTACAAGAACGACAATGAAGTATCTCACTCTGAAAGCCAACACTACGGTCTATATGTTCAAGACTTAGTAACACTTAACGACCAGTGGCAAGTTCTTGGTGGTGTTCGTTTCGCATACGACAAAACGACGAGCAGTTCTAATCAAGAAGAGAGCTACAACAACATTCTTCCAAAGTTTGGTGTAATTTACTCTCCGGCTTCAAATGGTTCAATTTACGCAGTTTACTCTGAAAGTTTCGAGCCTGTTGGTGAAATCACAGATCAAGATGACGTGAACTTTGGTCAGTCTCAAGATGCTAAGAAAGGTACACTTTACGAGCTAGGTTCTAAGTGGGAACTGTTTGATGAGCGTTTGTTTGTATCAGGAGCATTGTTCCAGATCACTCAATCGAACATGCAAGTGACAGAAGACCTAGACCCAGCAAGTAATAACGGCAAAGAAACACGTACAACTCAAGTTGGTGAACAAGTTCATACTGGTGTTGAATTGGCTGCAACTGGTTACGTGACGGAAGCATTCTCTGTAAGTGCATCTACAATGTTCCTAGATGCTGAGTACCAGAATGACCCTGCTCTAGAAGGCAAAACACCTGCTGATGTACCAGAATTTACTGCGAGCATTTGGTCTACTTACTCGTTCAATAACGGCACTGACGTAAACCTTGGTGTTTACCACGTAGGTGAGCGTTACACTGAAGATTCAAACACCTTTAAAAAAGACGCATACACTCGTGTAGATATGGGTATCGCACATACAATGAAGTATGACGAGAACCTAGATTTCGTCGCACGCTTCAATGTAGAGAACCTGTTTGATACTGACTACCTTGAAGGTGGCAGCACGAGCAACGTTGTTGTTGGCGAAGGCCGCAACTACATGGCGACTTTACAGGTAAAATACTAATTTGTTAGTAGGGTACTATTGGTAGCTTAAATGCTAAGGGGGAAGTTTCGGCTTTCCCCTTTCGTGATTCTAC
>NZ_MCYD01000844.1:0-18417 GCF_002876325.1 Vibrio sp. 10N.261.52.A1 | reverse complement strand
AACCATCGTTGTTTACATCTTTGAAGCCTGCGTCAGCAAGAAGCTTCTTCGCGCCTTCAGCGTTGTAAGTATTAAAGCCTTTGTACTTGTTGTGAGTCTTTTCATCAGACCAAGCTTCGAATGCGTAGCCAAGGCCGGATGCGAAGTCGTTCACTGTACCGCCACCGTAGAATGCGATGTCGATGATAGTTTGACGGTCAAGCGCCATGGAGAAGGCACGACGAAATTCAACGTTGCTTAACGCTTCATGCTTTGCAGCATCTGGATGCTTGAAGTTTACAACGAAAGCTTGTGTACCTGCTGGCGGGTACCAGTAGTGATGTTTAGGGCTGGCTGCCGCGTATGTACGGTCGATATCTGGAACGAAAGAAGACGTCCAGTCCATTTCACTGTTTACGATTTTACCTAGGAATTGGTCGTTGTTAGCAATTTGTGGAACACGTAGACAGTCAACGTCTAGGTTGTCTGCATCCCAGTAGTTCGGGTTTGCACACTGGATATATAGTTGCGCAGTAAATGTATCAATTTCTGTAAATGGACCAGAACCTACCGGATTTTCATTGGTAAACGTTGATGGATCTTTAACGTCTTTCCAGATGTGCTTTGGTACTACAGGTACTTTAGCAATCTCGTAAGGCGCATTCGAGTTGGCTTCTGCTAGTGTGAACTTAACTTGATAGTCGTTAAGTTTTTCTACGGAAGTTACCCAAGAGTTGATACCAGATTGGTCAAGTTCTGGTCTCTCTTTTACAAGGTTGAAAGAAAAAACAACATCATCAGCAGAAAAAGTTTCTCCATCAGACCACTTGACAGCCTTACGAATGTCGAAAACAACACTCGTCAGATCATCTGACATTTTGAAGTTTTCAGCGAGACGGAACACTGGAGTGTTACCGTGCATTTCGTTAAATACAACTAATGGTTCGTAGAGGAAATCCCAAGTTGTATGTAAATGAGTTGCGCCTAAATACGGGTTAAAGTTACGTACAAAGGTAGTGAACTCCTTAGGGTGAATAGTCAGTTCGCTGCGTTCTGCAGCTGTTGCTACTGATGCAAAACCTGTTGTAGCAGTTGCAATAATTGCTGTTGCTAGGGCTGTTTTTTTTATATTGGCAAGCATAGCTGTTCCTTACTATTTGCTTTCATTTCACTAATGGATTGAATGTTATCTATCGCTAATTGGTGAGTAGATACACACTCTGGTTAAAGGCCTACCTCTTCTTCGTTGATCCAGATTCATCGCTGTCTCTGAGAAGTGGTAAGAGTGGCCTGTAGGCCTTTGGCAGGAGTAAGAAAACACCTTATCGATGAATTAATCAAACTCGTTTCCCGTCAAAAACGTTAAAAACAGATAACCTCACGTCATTAACGTCAAAATAGGGCGCTCTGGTGGTTTTTTGTCCGTAATTGTTAAGGTGATGTGACTCGCAACTAGTTAGGTGTTGAATATTGTATGTGAGTGGTTACTTACATCTTGTGTTTTTAAATATGGTAGTTTTTTCTAATTTAATCTAATTGTAGATCTTGGTCACTTACTAATTTCACGTTAAATTTTCCGAGAAAATTAAATCTGCCGTTCTGTTGTGACTCGCTTCTCAAACTGCAACAAATAGTCAGGTTACGGTTAGAATCGGTGGAGAATAGAGCGAAAATCGGTAGCTGATGCCGATACTCATTACGTCGAAATAGCGTGATATTTCTCTTGTTTAAAGCTGTAAAAGAAGTGGGAGTGAACGGCTCTAATTGTGCTTTTTACGACTATTATATGTACAAAAAAGCCCACGCAAGGTGGGCTAATAGAGTGATGTTAGTTCAGGGTTAAATGGTCAGTAACTTCTGTAGTTTGTCTCTGAGCATCTCAATGTGCGTTCTCTCTGGTGTCTGTTCTTTACAGTGTTCGAGAATGAACTCGATAGAGCTTAGTACTGTTCGCCAGCGAGGTGTTTTAGGCAGCGTTTCTACACGTAGGTATTTGTCTAACGTTCGCGTTTGTAGTGTGCTTCTGTCTAGATAAACGCGCCATAAGCCACTCTTCTCTGCGAACGCAAACTTGGTTTCTCCGGTAACCGATTCCCAGTATAGGATGGCGTTGCTCATCGCGTCGACTAAGACTTCACGCATTAACTCTTGCTTGTTTTTACCTTCTCCTGTGGCTTTATCTGCTAAGCGTGTAAACTCTCCGCCTAGTTCTTTCAGCTGCTGAAGCTTGTCCTTATCACCTTCAAAGGCATAGCTAGAAAGCGCTTCAACAGCCGTCTCAAGGTTATTGATACGGTTTGAGTTAACGCCACCGCCAACATTGAATATGTACATGGTGTCTAGCCCTGAGCCTTCAGGTAACTTGAGGATGTCACTCGGTATGCGCTGACGAGTGTCATCTATATAGATGTCGATATCGCCACAGTAGTGTGCTTGTTCCACTTTCAGGTATTTAGGCGCGATGATTTCGTCGGCCATTGAGCGCTTAAGTTGCTCTTGTCCGCGCCTAAAGAGTTTCGCTGCCGCTTCGTTGGCAAAGCGAATACGTTGGTCATCACGAATGCAGATGATGGCCTCTGGTGCAGATTCTAGCTGCTCGAGTAAACGTCCTTGAGTTTCTAGCAAGTTAGCTTCAACCATCGCTCTGTGCTTGAGCTCTAGTTGTAGTTGGTCGTTCTCAAGACGTCTCTGCTCAGCTTTACTTGCTGATAGATGTGCTGTGATTCGAGCTGATAGCTCTTGTTTGTTGAATGGCTTAGACAAATAGTCATTAGCGCCAGCTTCGAAGCCGCGTACACGGTCTTCTGCTTGGTTGAGCGCGGTCAGCATTATGATCGGTAGTTGCGCATGGTCATATTGCTTACGCAGTGTTTCACACACTTGATAGCCGCTCATGCCCGGCATCATGATATCGAGGAGCAATAGTTCTGGCTTCTCTTTTTCAATCAACTCGATGGTTTCAGGGCCATCGCAGGCTGTACGTACTCGATAGCCTTCTAGTTTCAAGAAGCTGTCTAGTACACGAAGGTTAACGGGTTCATCATCCGCGATAACCAGCAGTGGACCATCAGGGTTCTCATTGATGACGCTGTTTTCTTGCTGTGTGTTATCAATCAAGTCAGGCGCTTTGAAGTGTGAGTAGCTACCTGATTCGTTGTAGTTTTTAAGTTCTTCTTCTGTCGCCAGAGGCAGAGTAAAACTGAACGTAGTACCTAGCATTGGCTGGCTACTTACGTATAGCGAACCACCCATTAATTCAATTAACTGGCGACTGATCGATAAGCCAAGGCCTGCACCTTGGCGATAGTTACTGGCGTCTTGGCCTGCTTGAATCAGGGGTTCGAAGATATGTTCAAGATACTCTGCTGGTATGCCTTGACCAGTATCGACCACTTGCACACGAATGTTGTCGTCGATTACGCTCGCAGAGATAACGATTTTACCTTCTGATGTGTACTTGATGGCATTGCCGACCAAGTTATACATCACCTGCTCAAGGCGCTGAGGATCGGATGACACTAGCCCTAAATCGCTTGGTACTTGGTTAATAATACGAATCGGTTTATTGCCCAACAGGTGGTGAGATAGCTCGAGCACCAAGCTGGTGGCTGCAGATAGATCAACAGCAGATTTCTTAATGTCCAAGCTACCGTAACGCATCTTGTGATAATCAAGCAGATCATCAACCAAGGTTGCTAGTCGCTGACCACTGTTGATGATGATATCCAACTGGTATTTCTGGTTCGCCGGAATAGGGCCATTCGCACCCGATATCAATGCTTCAGCAATACCAACCATACCATGCAGTGGTGTTCTCAATTCGTGTGAGGTGGTTGCTAAGAATTCATCTTTGAGTTTGTTGGCGAGCTGCAACTCATCATTTTGTTTCTGAATGGTCTTAAGGTTGTCCTCAAGTTCATCATTTTGATTTTTGATCAGCTGCATCTTGTCACGAATTGAACGTTGCATTCGCTCAAAGCTGACAGCCAAGCGACCGATTTCGTCTTTGCGCTCTGTATTGATCATGGTTTCATCAAGGTCACCGGCAGAGACTTTCTCGGCTGCCCATGTCAGTTTAAGCAGCGGGGAGGTGATGAAGTTTGATAAATAGTGCGATGCAACCACCACCAGAATGATGGCGGTGAGCATGACGATAACGAAGATCTTTTCTAGCTGGTGAATACGTGCGAAGGCTTCTTTTTCTGGAAGCTCAACGACCAAAGCCCAAGTGGCGTACTTAAGCGCAATAGGTGTATAGGCCGCAATGATGGCTTGATTCTGGGTGTTATCGAATGTGCCAACAGCGGTTTCGCCTGCTAGTGCTTTGTCCACTACATCTAGGCTTAGATTTATAGATTCTTGCGAATGAGCGAGGCTACGAGGTAAGTGGTCACTACCAACGAGCAAAGTTTGAATGTTTGAGCTCTTGTTTAGATCGGCAATCAGCTTAGTGATGCCGTTGATTGGCAGCCTAAACATCGCGTAACTGTGTAAGTAACCCTGCTGCACAATAGGTGCACCTAACCATGCCGTCTGTTTACCGTTCTCGTCCTTAAAGTCAGAGACAATAACTGGCGTGTAATCTTCATTTGACTTGCGTCGGTCTGTGACGTCTTTGGCCAGGCGCTTGAAGGTAATACCTAGGTTTGAGTCCTTGTACTTACCAGTCAGCAAGTTAGTGCCGTAATCGTCATTTTTAAAGACGGAGTAAGCAACGTTTCCGTTGATATCAACCAATAAAATATCGTCAAAATCGGAGCGCTTAAGCAACTCTAGATAGGCGTTATGATAGCGCTTATGCAGTAGGCGATAACGTTCACTACCAATATAGCTGCTCGATTCTGGAAGAATGGATGTTTTGATCTGATCACCAGAACCTTGGATATAACGTTGCTGAGCATTGCTGCGAGCTTCGTCAATATCCAAGCCTAGGCGTTGGAAGGCATTGATTAAGCCATAGAAGCGTCCGCCACTGGCATTGGCTAGTTCTGAACGAACAAAGCCCATGACTTGGGATTCTTGAGCCTGTAGGTAGTCGACAATCTGTTGTTGCTTAGTATCACGAACAGAAACAAGGTGCGAAGTGCTTTGTTCCTGAAGATCCTGACTGTGCGATTGAAGGAAAAATATCGCGATAAGTGTCACTGGAGTAATACTAAGGACAAGAAATGCCAGCATTAGGGTGTTTTGAAGGCGCTTAAACTTCTGCTTACGATAAAATCTAAACATAAATTGGGTACTACTTTCCTTTGATGTACTGCTAAAAGGGGCGAAAACAAGTACAGAGAATAGAATTAATGGTTTCCAATTTAACGAAATTAACGAGTTTTTTTACTTTGACAAGTAAGTGGTATTTAAAGCGTGTGCAAAAGCTCACTTTTATAGACTTTTGACAAAAATATGAACAGATAGCGCAGATAATGACCCTGCGCTGTGCTAAAGAGGCTACTTGTTTGCGTGGTAGATCGCGAATTTGGTGGTCTTATTTAGAGTCGCGCATTTTCCAAATGCTTGCTCAATAATTGGGATGTATTTTAAGAAGCTGTTGGCAACAATGATCAGCTCACCAGAACGGTTTAAATACTGTGGAGCCTGCGCCAGAAGGGTTTCTGTTGCACTGTAGCTCGTATCCAAGCCCGAGTGGAATGGTGGGTTGCTGATAATGAATTGATAGTCTTGCGCTGTATCTGAATAGACATCAGAAGCGAAAACTTTGCCCGTTAAGCCGTTCGCTTCCAAAGTTGCTTGGCTAGACGCTACTGCAAACGCACTGATGTCGCACATCTCAAGTTCAATATCAGGGTTGCGAGAGGCCATCACCGCACCGAGTACACCGGCACCGCAACCGAAGTCCAACACTTTGCCCTTCAACGTTGGTAATGTATCTAGCAGAAGCTGGCTACCGACATCAAATTCACCATGGCTAAATACACCTGGCAGGCTTTTTACGGTAAGTGACTGCTCACCAATGTTCACCGTGTAGGTTTTAAACCAGTCTTGTAGGTTAAAAGCGGCTGGCTGCTCAAAGCATTGACCCCAGTAGAAAGAGCAACGACGCGCTGAATCGTATTTTACGACCTTACCGTAAGCGGCAAACATCTTCTCAATGCTTTTCACGCCAGAGCGGTTCTCACCAACCACAACAATCTCAGTGTCCTTGCCTAGTTTAGCAAACAGCATTGCCAGCAAAAATTCAGCTTCAGCTTTTGCTTTTGGCCAGTACAACATCACTAAGTCAGTTTTGGTCTCTTCGGTAAACTCAGCGCCGTAAAAACGTTGGATCGTGCTGTAGCCTTCAAGCTGACGGTAGTAGCTGTAGTTTGAAGTAAATACAGAGACTGATTCACAGTATTTTGCTAACTCAACAGGGAATAAGTCTTCAGCCTCACCGGCAACTAAAACATGTTTACCTTCAAAGTAGGCAAGTTGGCGCTCAGCAATCTGGCTTGGGGCTATATAAGCTGACATAGGACACTCTATTGAATCGTTAGCAAAAAATGAGGGCGGATTTTCGCATAATCCGCCCAAAGCTTGAAGTGTTTAATACTCGTTCGGCAAGTAAGTGATTGAAGAGCGGTTTAACTCTTGTCTTGCTGATTTAAAAAGTCCTTAAACTCTTCATCGTAGATGTTAAATAGAACAATGGTAATCGCAAAAATCAGCGGGCCGTAGATAAGACCAATCAGTCCGAATAGTTGGATACCACCCAGTAGCGAGAAGAAAATCATCAGGGTGTTCATACCCGCACTGCCTTGCATTAACAGCGGTCGTAGTAGGTTATCTATCGAACCAACAATTGCCACGCAGTAAACCGTTAGGAAGATAGCCCAAGTCGTGTCACCGGTTAAGAACAAGTAAGCCGCCGCTGGGATCCAGATTAGCGCAGTACCGACCACCGGGATGAAAGAGGCAAAGCCCATCATGGTGCCCCAGAACAGTCCTGGGAAGCCAGCAATCCACATACCGAAACCACCAGCTATACCTTGTGCGATTGCAGTTAGGAATGATCCCATCACTGCTGACTTCGATACTTGCTCAATCTCAGCGAGAAGTTTGTCTTCTTGGCTGCGAGACAGAGGAAGAATGTGGCGAACCACACTGATGATTTTGTCATGGTCTCTAAGTAGGAAGAACAGAACGAACAGCATCAAGAAGAAGTCCATCAAGAAGTTGGTCGCATCACCAAGGATCTTCGCACTAATGCCGACAAGCTTAGAGCCAAAGCTTGTCGCGAACTCACCAACTTTCTGTGCGATAGCTTTCGGTTCAATGTTATCGAAAGGCAGGTAGTTATTAATAAAAGATAGCGCTTTAACCACGATAGGGTGCTCAAACAGGGTTTGAATACCGCCATGGGTTACCCATTGATAGGTGTTTTGAGAAAATAGAGAGCCTTGTTGCACGATCGCTGCAAACACCGCCAATAGAGGGATAACGATAATAAAAGTTAGAATCACACACGAAAGCAATGAGACTAGGTTTGCTTTATTTGGGATCTTCTTTTCAAGCCACTCATGGATAGGAAACATCAACAGTGAAATGATGAAGGCCATCACGATTGAATTAACGTATGGTTCTATAAGTAAGTAACAAGCATAAGCTGCAACGAGCAGCGCAATGATGATTACCCAGTGACTGGAATTGATTTTAATTTTTTCTGACACGGTAATGGTCTCTATATTTGCGTTCTGAGTTTATAATGGCTGCAAAACAGAGAGTTAGCAATGAGGAGTTTTGATTATGGGATGCTGTAATAAAGATAAGAAATGCCAAGATGAAGAGCAGCAAACGAAAAAAGAGCTCCCTTGGTTCAGAATGTTCCTTGGTACGCTGATGCTGTTGGTTTTCTTGTTCTGGGAGCGCTAAGCGCTTTGCCGACATAGTATGACGTATTTGAAAGGGAGATTTCCCTTAAAAAAGCTGAGTGCTATTCATTTAAAAGGGCTGCGTTAATGCAGCCCTAAATTCAATCAGTTAGCGGCTTATCAGCACGTATGATTATTTGCTTTCTGCAGCAATAATCGCAAGAGAGCGGTCAGCGGCTTCTAGTGTCGCATCAATCTCTTTTGAACCGTGAGCAAGCGATGTGAAGCTCGCTTCGAATGCTGAAGGCGCAAGGTACACACCGTGATCTAGCATTAGGTGGAAGAAGCGCTTGAAGCGTTCTACATCACACTTAGTTACATCTTCGTAGCAGGTTACTGTTTCTTGCTCAGTGAAGAAGAAGCCAAACATGCCACCAACTTGGTGTACTAGCATTGGGATGCCGTGCTTGTCAGCAAGTTGCTTGAAGCCATTCGCTAGCTGCTTAGTTTTTGATGCTAGACGCTTCTCGTTGCCTTCTTCACGTAGAAGGTTCAGACATGCATAGCCTGCAGCCATTGCTACTGGGTTACCAGAAAGAGTACCCGCTTGGTAAACTGGGCCCGTAGGTGCGATGTATTGCATCACGTCTTTACGACCACCAAAAGCACCGACTGGCATACCGCCACCGATAACTTTACCAAGACACGTTAGGTCTGGCTTGATGTTGTAGTAAGCCTGCGCACAGCCTTCAGCCACACGGAAACCTGTCATCACTTCATCAAAGATCAGTAGCGCGCCTTCTTGGTCACAGATCTCACGTAGACCTTCGTGGAAGCCTTCTACTGGTGGGATACAGTTCATGTTGCCCGCTACAGGTTCAACGATGATACAAGCGATCTCACCTTTGTTTGCTTCAAACAGCTCACGTACAGAGTCTAGGTTGTTGAATGTCGCCGTTAGTGTGTGCTTAGCGAAGTCTGCTGGTACGCCTGGAGAGCTTGGCTGACCTAGAGTCAAAGCGCCAGAACCTGCTTTTACAAGTAGGCTGTCTGCGTGGCCATGGTAGCAGCCTTCAAACTTAAGAATTTTGTCACGACCAGTAAAGCCACGAGCAAGGCGAATCGCACTCATGGTTGCTTCAGTACCTGAGCTAACCATACGTAGCTGCTCCATTGAAGGAACCATCTCAGACACAAGCTCAGCCATTTTGATTTCAGTTTCGGTTGGAGCACCGAAGCTAAGACCACGTTGAGCCGCTTCAATTACTGCATCACGGATAACCGCGTGGTTGTGACCAAGGATCATTGGACCCCAAGAGCCAACGTAATCGATATATGCTTTACCATCAGCATCAAAAATAAGTGGGCCATCAGCGCGTTCAACGAAGATTGGAGAACCACCTACGCCATTGAATGCACGAACTGGAGAGTTTACGCCACCAGGAATAGTTTGCTGTGCTTTTTCGTACAGCTCTGCTGATTTGGTCATTGATATATCCTCTTTTGACTGTCGGACCAATTGGCAGGCATTGTACCTATCCATAATCCAACTAGGAATGGTTTCGCTGATATAATCGCCCGAATCTGATTGTTTTGTGTGGTTGCACATTCATTTTGTTTTTATTTGATGAGTTTTTAGCAGGAAAAACGGCGATCAGGTGGTGAATACTTGAACGTTTCAGTCAGGTATTGGATAATCAGCAGAATATAAGAAAACACTCAACAACTATGGTCTCGAATTAGATTTGTATCATGTTGTTTTTGACACAGGTAAGAGAGGTTGTCGTGAGCGAAGCAAATATCCCATTGTCTTTTTCTGATGCAGCAGCTACCCGCGTACAAACGCTGATTGCTGAAGAAGAAAACCCAGAACTAAAACTGCGTGTATACATTACAGGTGGTGGTTGTAGTGGTTTCCAATACGGCTTCACATTCGATGAAAAAGTAAATGATGGCGACACTACTATCGTAAACAGTGGTGTAACGCTGGTTGTCGATCCAATGAGCCTACAATACCTAATGGGTGGCGTGGTTGACTACACAGAAGGCCTAGAGGGTGCACGTTTCTTCGTAAACAACCCTAATGCCACAACAACATGTGGTTGTGGCGCATCATTTAGCGTATAGCAATAAAGAAAAAGCTTTCTCTGAAAGCTATATTCGAAACATCATAAACGCCGGACTTATGTTCGGCGTTTTTGTTTTTTATCCCCTTCATTTTTACTTCCTTTAGTACACGGCATATTTTTTTAAACTGTCGATAACGTCCTCAACTTTATTTCTCCTGTCCTGTTAATATTACTTATTTGTATCAGTACATCTCTTGTGACGCTGTTGCGTCAATTAATGCACCTAATGCGCCAGAAAAGGATTTGCTATGCCCACTCTATTTTCTAACTCGCCACTTTTTCAGAAACTTAAGCAGCCGTGGTTGGTCTCTCTGACTTTAGTCATACTGCTTTCTCTCTGGCTTGGCTTAGGAGTGGGGCAAGCTGAAGAGTCGCCTGAGAAAAAAGCGACTGAGATTCCATTGGCAAAGGTTTCTTACCAAACATTTACCTCATCACCCACCTTTAAGACCATTGATTTATACGGTCGAACAGCGCCAGATCGACATGCGCGATTAGGCGCAGAGGTAGCAGGCAAGGTCGTCAGGCTCAACGTTGCTAAGGGTGATACTGTAAAAGCAGGACAAGCCATTGCTCAGATCGATAAAGGCGACTTGGAAATACAGTTAGAGCGGGCATCGGCTCTGTATCGCCTCAAACAGAAAGAATTTAAAGCGGCGCAGTCACTGAAGAAAAGAGGGCTACAAGGGGAAATTGCTTACACTACCGCTGAGGCATCTTTAACTGAAGCGAAAGCCATGATGCGTAATGCGGAGTTGGCATTAAAGAATACTGTTATTACCTCACCTTTCTCGGGTGTGGTTCAAGACTTGATGGTCGAGCTTGGTGATTTCGTTGGCGTTGGCGACCCCGTTGCTGGTGTGATTGACCTTGACCCTCTGGTGATTAAAGCGGATGTCAGTGAGCGTCATATTCAGCACCTGTTAGCCAATCAAGATGCATTGGTTCGTCTACTTGGCAGAGAGGAAGTAGAAGGGCGATTACGTTATGTGTCTCGAATCTCTTCAGCTTCTACTAATACCTTCCCAATCGAAATTGAAATCGATAACTCTGATGGCTTACTGCCCGCTGGTGTCAGTGCTGAAGTAAAACTCAATTTAGAAACAAGAGATGCTATCAAGGTGACACCTGCGATGTTGGCTTTGGATGAGGCGGGTAACCTTGGGGTTAAAACTCTGGTGTCAGTTGATGATGCGCCAAGCGTTAAGTTTGTCGGCATACAGCTAGTGAAGGCTGAGCAAGATGGAGTTTGGCTCACGGGCTTAGGTCAACAGGTCGATATTATTACCGTCGGACAAGGCTTTGTACGTGATGGTGATTCGGTGATTGCAGTTGAGCAAGGTGCTGATCTCTCAAGTTCAGTGGCTGAGTAGGAGGTAATCGATGTATTCAATTATTGATGCAGCCTTGTCTCGTGCTCGCACCATGCTGTCTCTGTTGGCACTCATCTTGGTCGCAGGTGTCATTACCTATATCACGATCCCCAAAGAATCGAGCCCAGATATTACTATCCCGATTATTTACGTTTCAGTTGGGCATCAAGGGATATCGCCAACCGATGCTGAGCGCTTGTTGGTACGACCTATCGAGCAAGAGCTTAGATCCATCGAAGGCGTAAAAGAGATGAATTCAACCGCCGCAGAAGGGCATGCTTCTGTGGTGTTGGAATTTAATGTTGGGGTTGATCTTACCAAAGCGATGGCAGATGTACGTGACGCCGTTGATCTCGCTAAGCCAAAACTTCCAGAAGACAGTGATGAGCCGACCGTTAATGAAGTAACCCTCGCTTCTGAGGACCCAGTGCTATCTGTCGTGTTATTCGGCACCGTTCCTGAACGCACCATTGTACAAATTGCCCGAGAGCTAGGAGATAAATTAGAAAGCTATCGCCAAATACTAGAGGTCGATATTGCAGGTGATAGAGAAGACATCGTTGAAATCATCGTAGATCCTCTGCTTATGGAAAGTTACAGCCTAGACCAAGCGGATATCTATAACCTGATTGCATTGAATAATCGAGTGGTTGCCGCCGGTTTTGTCGATACGGGTTATGGCCGTTTCTCAGTCAAAGTGCCTTCGGTGTTTAACTCTTTAAAAGATGTGCTTGAGTTACCGATCAAAGTGGATGGTAAACAGGTCGTTACTTTTGGTGATGTAGCCACAGTACGCCGAGCGTTTCGAGACCCAGAAAGCTTCGCTCGCTTAGATGGTAAGTCTGCCGTGGTCTTGGATATCAAGAAGCGAGCGGGTGAGAACATCATTGAAACCGTAGACCTGGTGAAAGCGGTAATGGCTGGGGCTCAGCAGCAAGCTGAGTGGCCAAACAATCTGTTGGTTAAATACACTTGGGATGAATCGAAAGATGTGAAGATCATGCTCAATGATCTTCAAAACAACATCTTATCCGCCATCATTCTGGTGGTGATCGTAATCATCGCGATTCTTGGCGTGCGTACTGCTTTGTTAGTCGGCATCTCAATTCCTGGCTCATTCCTCACGGGGTTACTCGTCCTCTCGGTATTCGGTTTGACCGTTAACATCGTAGTGCTGTTTTCGCTGATTATGGCGGTCGGAATGCTGGTGGACGGCGCGATTGTGGTGACTGAATTCGCAGATAGACGGATGCAAGAGGGAGAAGGGCGTAAAGATGCCTATCGAGATGCAGCCAAGCGGATGGCGTGGCCAATCACCGCCTCGACGGCAACGACTTTAGCTGCCTTTGCTCCGCTGTTGTTCTGGCCTGACGTGACGGGCGAATTTATGAAGTTCTTACCGCTAACTCTGATCGCGACTTTAACGGCTTCATTGATTATGGCGCTGTTATTTGTGCCCGTTTTAGGTGGCTTGATTGGTAAACCTCAGTACGTTTCGCCTCAGAATCAAGCTCGAATGGTCGCTCTGCATAACGGCGATTTTTCTCAAGCGACAGGCTTAACTAAGGCGTATTACCACACACTTTCTTTAGCGATTAAGCATCCGTTTAAAATTCTCTTTAGCGCGATATTGCTTGCGGTTGCAGTCGGTTTTACTTACTCAAAAGCAGGCTTAGGTGCCGAGTTTTTCCCAGAGGTCGATCCGCCATTCTTTAACGTTAAAGTGCGCTCTCATGGTGATCTCTCTATTCAAGAAAAAGATGACATCATGCGTGATATTGAGCTGATGATGCTCAATCATGAAGAGTTCGATACCGTTTATACGAGAACGGGAGGTGACGACCAGATTGGTTTGATTTCGATTACGCCGATCGACTGGCAATATCGCCGCAGCGTGAAAGCGATCATTGAAGAGTTAAAGGAACAAACTGACCAGTACGCTGGCGTTGAGATCGAATATAAGTTCCCAGACGCTGGCCCGCCGGTTGAAAATGACTTGGTGATCGAGCTCTCAGCTAAAACACCGGAGCAGCTTAATCTGGCAGCAAAAATCGTAAGAAGCTGGGCGGATGGTAATCAAACACTGACCAATATCAGCGATACAGCAAGTAAAGATGGTATCGATTGGAAAGTGGATATCCGCCGTGATGATGCCGCGCGTTTTGCCGCTGATGCTACCGTGGTGGGGAATACCGTTCAATTCGTTACCAACGGTCTCAAGATTGGGGATTACCTGCCTGATGACTCATCAGAAGAAGTCGATATCTTAGTTCGCTACCCTAATGATAAGCGTGATATTGGACGCTTCGATCAGCTAAGAGTCAAAACGCCAGCTGGCTTGGTACCAATAACTAATTTTGCTCAGATCGTTCCAGACCACAAGCAAGACACCATTAAACGCCTTGATGGTAAGCGAGTCGTTAACATCATGGCAGATATGGAAGAAGGGTATAACCTTGCTCTCGAGCTACCAAAGATCGAGCAGGCGTTAAGTGAACTAGGGCTTCCAGATAGCGTAGACTTTCGTATTCGCGGTCAAAATGAAGAGCAAGAGAACTCGTCAGCCTTTTTGCAAACTGCATTCTTAGTGGCACTAGCGGTCATGGCTTTGATTCTGATCACTCAGTTCAACAGCTTCTATCAAGCCTTCTTAATTCTAAGTGCAGTCTTGTTCTCTACGGTTGGCGTATTCGTTGGTCTACTGATCTTCCAACGCCCGTTTGGCATTGTGATGTCGGGGATTGGGGTAATAGCGCTCGCCGGCATAGTGGTGAACAACAATATCGTGCTGATTGATACTTATAACCAGCTCATCAAAAGAGGCTTAGATAAGCGAGATGCGATTCTAAGAACGGGTGTTCAGCGTTTAAGGCCTGTCATGCTCACGACGGTTACGACTATCTTAGGTTTAATGCCGATGGTGTTAGAGATGAACATCGATCTGATTAATCAAAAGATAGAATTCGGCGCACCGAGTACTCAATGGTGGTCACAGCTTGCGACCGCTATAGCTGGTGGTTTGGCGTTTGCCACGGTGCTGACCTTGGTGCTGACTCCTTGCATGTTGATGCTAGGGCGAAACAACAACCCCGAAAAACAGTAGAATCGTGGCTTGAAGAGCATAAAAAAGAGCGCCTTGATGGGCGCTCTTTTTGTTTTTCTATTTTGCTGTGAAGCTACAGGTCTTGAACTTTCTAGTTGGTCGCTAGTAACTGACCGTATCGCTCAAGGTTCTTCAATCGAATCTCTGAGTTTGCAATAAAGGTTGCTTTTGCCTTACCCGTTAGAGACTTAGATTGAGGTAACTTCACGGTACGCGCATTCTTGTGAACGCCATTAACTAAGAACTCGTAGTGCAAGTGTGGGCCTGTTACACGGCCTGTGCCGCCCAGAGTACCAATAGTTTGACCTTGCTTAACACGTTGCCCTGTTTTCACCATGCGTTTCTTCATGTGCAGGTACTTAGTGATGTAAGTGTTGCTGTGTCGGATGAACACGTAGTTACCGTTGAACTGGTTGTAACCAGACTTCTGTACGATACCATCACCGGCGGCCCAGATAGGTGTGCCAACTGGGGCTGCATAGTCGGTGCCTCGGTGAGCACGAACCTTACCTGTTACTGGGTGTTTTCGGCGAGGGTTGAAGTTTGATGTTACACGACGAAAATCAATAGGCGAGCGCAGGAAGGCTTTCTTCATCGCTCGGCCGTTTTCGTCGTAGTAGTTACCGCTTTTATCGTCTAATACCGCAGTAAATGAATCGCCTTGGTTGGTAAAAATGGCTGCCATGATCTTGCCACGGCCAATCACTTCACCTTCAACCACCTTCTCTTGATATAAGATTTTAAAGCTGTCGTTCTTACGAATATCCAATGCAAAGTCGATATCCCAACCAAAGATACCCGCAAGCTCCATGATTTGGTTGGCGGTTAAGCCTGCACTGACGCCTGCATTCCAGAAGTTAGAGGTAATATTGGCTTCGGCATAGTTGTATTGGTAAGCCACTTCTTTTTTATCAAAACTTGAAGTGAATGAATCGCCAGATTTGGTGATTTTGAAGCTTTCAAACGCGCTTAGTTGTCGTTTGAGCTGAATAAGGTCGTTGTTCTCGTCGAATCCGAACTGCAGCACATCACCTGGTCTTAGGTTCGATAGCTGCTTTTTAATGTCTTTATTGGTATTGAGAAGGTTTAGCAGTAAGCGGTATGAGAGACCAATACGTTCAAATAAAACAGAAGTGCTTTCGCCAGAGCGAACCGTGTATTTTTCCCAGTTAAGTACAGCCGTTGGTGGCGCGTCATTCGAGCTTACTAGCGCAGAAGCATCGATGCTCAAAGGGTAGTGTTTTCCTACAACAAGCGCGCCCGTATCGTCACGTAAGCTATTGACGTCGGGAAGTAAGAAGAGCGCTATGAAAATTATGGCACTAAAAAATGCGATAAAAGCCCGGTGCAATATAGGAAGGCGTGCAAAAATAGACAACATGTTCCGGTTCGTTCTATAAATATTATGAAAATCGGCGACGGAATAGTGTAACTGGTTTCAAAATACATCGCTATTCAAGTAAGATGTCTAACTATTATATTTTTGCCAAATCTGTGGGAGTGAACAAGAATGGCGAGTATTGAAGCTGCACTAGCCGAGATCAAACGTGGCGTAGAAGAACTAATTCCAGAAGACGAGCTGATTGCTAAATTAAAAGAAGGTCGTCCTTTACGCATTAAACTGGGTGCCGATCCAACGGCTCCAGATATTCACCTAGGCCATACGGTTATCTTTAACAAGCTTCGTGCTTTCCAAGAGCTTGGTCATGAAGTGACATTCCTGATTGGTGATTTCACTGCAATGGTTGGTGACCCATCAGGTAAAAACTCAACGCGTCCACCACTAAGCCGTGAAGACGTATTGAAGAATGCTGAAACTTACAAAGAGCAAGTATTCAAAATTCTAGATCCTGCGAAAACACAAATTCGTTTCAACTCTGAGTGGCTATCTGACCTTGGCGCAGAAGGTATGATTCGTCTTGCTTCTAACCAAACTGTTGCTCGTATGCTTGAGCGTGATGACTTTAAAAAGCGTTACGCTGGTGGTCAACCAATCGCTATCCACGAATTCATGTACCCACTTCTACAAGGTCACGACTCTGTTGCACTAGAGAGCGATGTTGAGCTTGGCGGTACTGACCAGAAGTTTAACCTGCTAATGGGCCGTGAACTGCAAAAAGCAGCAGGTCAAAAACCACAAGCGGTACTGATGATGCCGCTACTTGTTGGTCTAGACGGCGTTAAGAAGATGTCTAAGTCTGCACACAACTACATCGGTATTAGCGAAGCACCAAGCGAAATGTTTGGTAAGATCATGTCTATCTCTGACGATCTAATGTGGAGCTACTACGAGCTACTTTCTTTCCGTCCACTTGAAGAAGTGGCAGAGCTGAAAGCTGGTGTTGAAGCGGGTAAAAACCCACGTGACGTGAAAGTACTTTTGGCTAAAGAGATCATTGCTCGTTTCCACAGTGAAGCGGATGCTGATGCTGCAGAGCAAGAGTTCGTTAACCGCTTTGCTAAAAACCAAGTGCCAGATGATATGCCTGAGTTCGAATTCGAAGCGGGCCTACCAATTGCTAACGTTCTAAAAGAAGCGGGCCTAGTAAACTCGACTTCTGATGCGATGCGTATGATCAAGCAGGGTGCTGCTAAGATCGAAGGCGAGAAAGTTGAAGACAACAAACTGGTACCAGAAGCTGGTACAGCTGTTTACCAAGTAGGTAAGCGTAAGTTTGCTCGTATTACTATCAAGTAATAACGTACATCAATGATTGAATAAAAGGCATCTACGGATGCCTTTTTTATTGACAGAAAGTTGACGAAGAATTTTTTACAGGATTGCTACACTATGCGCGCTGTCGAACTGACAGTAATTTTGGAGATTTTTATGAACAATACCGACCATCCTCCTAGTTTGAATGGAGAAGAATAACCTGTCTCGGTATTGATCTATTGTCCTGCCGTTCAGGTAGGGTATCTTTGTTTTCCCTTCATTCTTTTCCACACTCTAGATTCTAACAAGTAGACACATCAGTGCTTTAAGCTCTTGGTGCGCTCAGTTATATGCTTTATGTATCGAGTTATACGCTCTTGGTGTACACCGCTTTATGTTTGTGAAGTACTCACTGTAGGCTACTTGTTTTGATGGTCGTTACCTTTGCCAATCGGGAGATTCGCCATGACGGTAATGAACAACACTTTTTTATCTATTGAAGCTCTGTACTCAGAGCAAGACATCCAAGCTGTATCGAATGCATTTCAGCAATATGGGCGTGAACAGCAGGTCAGGCTTTTGAACTGTATGCCGCTTGAAGATGCAGTACTTGTATTAGGGCAATGCTCTCTAAGTACGATTCAAGCTCTACTTAGTGAGTTAGAGGAGCAAGGCTTTGAAAAGCGTTCGCGACATCTAGCTCACCAACTAGGGCTAATCTATTCAGAGGTTGAGCCTCAACAGGGTTACCTTTCTACAGGTGTATTAAGCCATGTTAGACAGCGTATCGGTTGGATTATTGCGCTGGCACTGCTGGGCATCGTTTCTGGGCTTATCATTGCTCAGTATGAAGATATCCTAAGCCAGTTGGTACTGCTGGCTATCTATATGCCAGTTATCGCTGCAGCGGGAGGTAACACGGGAACACAAGCCGCTACTTTGGTGATTAGAGCCTTAGCCACTGGTGAATTGAAAAAACGTCAGTGGGCCAATGTTCTATGGAAAGAGTTTAGAGTGGCTATTTGTTTAGCACTGGCGATTGCCGCGGTAATGATTGGACGTATCTTGCTGTTCAGTGAGAACCAATCCACTGGTGGCTATGACATTAATATGATTGCCTTTGCAATCGCTGTTGCTCTGTTTATTCAGGTGACAATATCGACGGTTCTTGGCGGCGGGTTGCCTATCGTGGCTCGTTTGTTCAAGTTGGACCCTGCAGTGCTAGTGAGCCCAGTATTGGCCTCAATAGTAGACATCTCGGGGATGTGGATCTATTTCACGGTCGTGAATGCGTTTTTAGGCATCGCCTAGAGCTTATTAAATAGTAACAGCACTTCGAAAATAAAAATGGCGCTGAAGATTTAAGATCTTC
>NZ_MCYD01000843.1:0-2374 GCF_002876325.1 Vibrio sp. 10N.261.52.A1 | reverse complement strand
TTTAATGAAAAATATTTGCAAGATGCAGATGCTGTTTTAGGTATGTATCACGACCAAGTACTCCCGGTATTGAAATACAAAGGGTTTGGTCGCTCAGTGAACATCACGCTTGGCTTACCGTTTATTCGCACATCAGTCGACCACGGTACCGCCTTAGACTTGGCCGGGAAAGGCCAAGCCGATACAGGGAGCTTTAGAACAGCGCTCACGCACGCCATTGAATTAGTAGAGAAAAAGCAATGAGAAATGATGTCCACTTAGGACACAAAGCGCGTAAACGTTTTGGTCAAAACTTCCTTAACGATCCATACATTATTGATGGCATCGTATCGAGCATTAACCCACTACCAGGTCAAAACCTAGTAGAGATAGGCCCAGGCCTTGGCGCAATTACTGAGCCGGTAGGTAAGCTTGTCGATAAATTTACTGTTATCGAATTGGATAGAGACCTTGCAGAACGTCTTCGTAACCACCCGGACCTAGCTGATAAGCTGACGATCCACGAAGGTGATGCGATGAAGTTCGACTTCGAGCAACTTGTTAAACCAAACAATAAGCTTCGTATCTTTGGTAACTTGCCATACAACATCTCGACGCCGCTGATGTTCCACCTTTTTGAATTCCATAAAGACATCAAAGACATGCACTTTATGCTACAAAAAGAAGTGGTGAACCGCCTAGCTGCAGGCCCTGGTAGCAAAGCATACGGTCGTCTGACGGTAATGGCTCAATACTACTGTAAAGTGACACCAGTACTGGAAGTGCCACCAACGGCTTTCGTTCCGCCACCGAAGGTAGATTCTGCAGTTGTGCGCCTTCAGCCATACGAAGTGCTGCCTTACCCGGCTAAAGACCTAAAATGGTTAGATCGCGTATGTCGTGAAGGCTTTAACCAACGTCGTAAGACAGTTCGTAACTGCTACAAGAGTCTGATTGATAAGGACGTACTAGAAGAGCTTGGCATCAACCCAAGTATGCGCCCTGAGAACCTAACACTCGAACAGTTTGTCGATATGGCTAACTGGTTGCACGACAACCACAACGCTGACAAATAAAATAAAAAGGCTCCTACACTTCGGTTAGGAGCCTTTTTTATGTAATACTTTAATTACATTAAGTATATCAACAACAAAAGGTGCGAATATGGATATATCTACGCCTTGTATCAAATGCCAGGTTCACTCTAAGTACATAGAGGAGCAGTCTGAGCCTACGAAGAATCGTTATGTCTTCGCCTACATCATTACTATCAAAAACTTAAGTAAAAGTACGGTTCAACTCATGTCACGTCGCTGGTTAATTACCGACTCTAACGGTAAGCAACTGACCATTGAAGGCGATGGTGTGGTTGGTCAGCAACCAATTATCGAGTCCAACGACGAATACACTTACACCAGTGGTACCGTTATCGAAACGCCCGTAGGCGTCATGCAGGGTCATTATGTTATGACCGATCACAAGGGCATCGATTTTATTGCCGAAGTCGACCCATTCAGACTCGCCATTCCTAACATCCTTAACTAACCACCTTTGCAGCCATAGGAAAATACTGTGTCTAATTATATTGTCGGAGACATCCAAGGATGCTTCGACGAACTTCAGTTATTACTCGAAACCATCAACTTTAATCCACAACAAGATACCTTATGGGTTGCTGGTGACTTAGTTGCCCGAGGTCCTAAGTCTCTAGAAACACTTCGCTTTATTCGTGGTTTAGGTGACTCGGCAAAGGTGGTATTGGGCAATCACGACCTACACCTGCTCGCGGTATCTCTAGGATTGTTTCCAGCAAAGCCTAAAGATAAGACGCAAGCTATCCTAGATGCCGAAGACCGTGAGTCGCTACTCGAATGGTTGAGACAGCAGCCGTTAATTCAAGAGCACCCTGAGTTCATAATGTCTCATGCGGGTATTTCGCCACAGTGGAACCTTGAAAGAGCTCGCATAGAGAATCAAGAAGTCGTCGCCCTATTACGCTCGGATAAATGGCAGTGGCTCATCGAGAATATGTATAGCAATACACCCGATCTATGGGACGTGAATTTGCACGATATTGAACGGTATCGTTATGCGATTAACAGCCTTACCCGAATGCGTTTCTGCTTTACCGATGCTCGGCTTGATATGGCATGCAAGCTACCACCAAGTGAAATTACTAATGAACCATTGGTGCCATGGTTTGACCTTCCACAACGTATTAAGCTCGATAAAACGGTTGTTTTTGGCCACTGGGCTGCACTTGAAGGCTATCAAGGTAAAGATGTGATAGGGCTAGATACTGGGTGTGTTTGGGGAGGAGAGCTGACTGCGCTTCGTTGGGAAGACAAACAGTTTTTTACTCAAAAAGCGTTATAAAAACGAGATACGAGATACG
>NZ_MCYD01000842.1:0-5169 GCF_002876325.1 Vibrio sp. 10N.261.52.A1 | reverse complement strand
GGTGTAATAGTGATTTGGTTAGTGCTCTAATATTCAGAGCAAGGAACGTAAAAAATATGACTTAATGAAAAAAGAGTTTTCTTTCACGTTCAATTTAATATCAAAAACCATCACTTAATTTGTTTGTCCGACTCCGATCTCGATAGCCTTCTCCCTAACACTTTCGATAATACAGTGCCGGACAAACTTCCTATTGGTTATACGTAATCTTTGTATTTATCTAGGAAACGAACCGGTTTAGACAATGCGTCTCGACGGAACGGGTCGCCCAGTTCTTGAGTACACATGATCTCAATGATGGTTGTTTTGCCTTCGTTCATTTGCATGTCGATGGCTTTTTGTAGAGTTGGGCCAACATCTTCTAGCTTATCAACCGTGATACCTTCAGCACCCATTGCTCGAGCGATCTCTGCAAAGCTTTGGTTGTCTAGTTCACCAGCGACAAAACGTCGGTTGTAGAAGTCGACTTGGTTCTTCTTCTCTGCGCCCCATTGACGGTTGTGGAATACCACCGCAGTCACAGGAATGTTGTGACGAACACACGTCATGGTCTCCATCAGGCTCATGCCCCACGCGCCGTCGCCTGCGTAAGAGATAGCTGGACGATGAGGTGCTGCTGCTTTCGCACCAATGATGGTCGGGAACGCATAGCCACAGTTACCGAAACTCATTGCCGCAAAGAAGCTGCGCGGTTTTTCAAAACGTAAATAGCTGTTTGCAACCGAGTTGATGTTACCGATATCCGTTGAGACCATTACATCTTCTGGCATCGCCTTTTCGAGTTCACGAAGTACTTGGCGTGGGTGAAGGTATTCGCCACCAGAGAACGGAGTCTCATGCGAGTTTTCTTCAATCATGTCCAAGCTGAACGAGTCACGTTCGTGCGTCCACTCATCAAGCTCTTTTTCCCACAGCGCTTTTTCTGTTGCGACTGTGTCTTGGCGAGCGCCTTTGTTGTCATCACATAAGAGTGCACGACCTTCCAATCTCTCGGTTAGTGCCACTGCTGCCGCTTTCGCATCACCACAAATACCCACAGAGATCTTCTTAACCAAGCCAAGCATCTTGTTGTCTGCATCAATCTGAATGATTTTCGCGTTCTTCGGCCAGTAATCCATACCGTGTTGAGGCAATGTGCCAAATGGACCAAGACGTGTTCCGAGAGCAATAACCACATCCGCTTGAGCCATCAACTTCATTGCTGCTTTCGAACCTTGATAGCCTAAAGGACCACACCATAATGGGTGACTAGCGGGGAACGAGTCATTGTGTAGGTAGCTGTTTACTACGGGGGCGCCTAGTCGTTCTGCCAGTGCCGCACACTCTTGAACGGCATCAGCCATTACCACGCCGCCACCAGAAATGATGACTGGGAATTTCGCTTCAGCAATCAAGTCTGCCGCTTCGTTCAGAGATTTTTCACCACCTGGGCCACGGTCTAAACGTGCTGGTTGAGGGATCTCAGTTTGAGTCTCACCGTAAAAGTAGTCACGTGGAATATTAAGTTGAGTAGGCCCCATCTCGCTCATTGCACGGTCAAAGCATCGACCCGTGTATTCCGCCATACGGTCAGGGTGCGTTACATGCCCTTGATACTTAGTAAACTCTTGGAACATTGGAAGTTGGTTACACTCTTGGAAACCACCTAAGCCCATTGTTTTAGTACCGGTCTCTGGCGTCACAATAACAACAGGGCTGTGTGCCCAATACGCTGCTGCAATTGCTGTTACACAGTTACTGATACCCGGACCATTCTGGCCGATAACCACACCGTGGCGACCAGAAACTCGAGAGTAACCATCTGCCATGTGAGCAGCACCTTGCTCGTGTACCACTGGGACCAATCGAATGCCAGCAGGAGCAAAGATATCCATTGCATCCATAAATGCCGAACCCATGATGCCGAACATATCGGTAACATCATTGGCGACCATAGTTTCAACGAACGCTTCTGATGGTGTCATTGTTACTGTGCCGGAAACAACCGTACGTTTTTCTTGCTCACTCATTCTTCCATTCTCCTTGAGTTAACTTAAATTTCATTTTTCGGAATGAATTGTCTCTTTTTTGAATTCAAATTCACCTTAGTAGTAGATTTTTTGCGCGTCAACCTTTTGCGTTAAAATGGAACAATTCATTCTAATTAATAAAACTGGATCACATTATTGGTAGTTTTTCGTACAAAAAGTGCCGTTAACTCTAAGAGAGAGGTTAATAATCGATAGCAGTTCAAAAATCACAGCAGTCATGGAAGCGATAATGGGGAATAAAGAATGAACAATGAGGAATTGCGACCAACGCAACAGGTAAGTGTAAGAGAGCATTTCGGCATCGATAGCGACTTAACGGTATTGGCCTTTGAGAAAGCGGGAGAGTACGTACCGAAGATCGATCCCAACTACTGTTTTGATCCTGAGGTCACGCTCGCAATATTAGCGGGCTTCACATCTAACCGTCGCACGTTGATACAAGGCACACACGGAACCGGCAAGTCTTCTCATATAGAGCAAGTGGCAGCACGATTAAATTGGCCATGTTTGAGGATCAACCTAGATGGGCACTTAAGCAGACTAGATTTCATTGGCAAAGATAGCATCGTCATTAAAGATGGAATGCAGGTAACGGAATTTAAGGAAGGCATTCTTCCACAAAGCATTAAACAGCCTATCGCATTGGTACTGGACGAATACGACGCAGGCCGACCTGATGTGATGTTTGTGATTCAGCAACTCTTAGAGCAAGACGGCAAATACACTTCTCTCGAGCAAAACCGAGTGATCACTCCCCACCCTTCTTTCCGCCTGTTTGCTACCTGCAACACGCTTGGCTTGGGTAACTTCTCAGGTTTGTATTCGGGTACTCAAGTGCTTAACCATAGCCAACTTGACCGATGGAACATCATCGCGACACTTAACTATTTAGACCCACAACATGAAACTAAGATCGTGTTGTCAAAGCGCCCTGAGCTAAACAATGAAAGCGGTCAACAGTTAGTAGAGAAAATGATCGCCACCGCTGGTTTAACGCGAAATGGATTTAGAGCGGGCGACTTGTCGACGGTTATGTCGCCAAGAACGGTAATTACATGGGCTGAGAATATTCGAATATTCAACAATGTAGCCACTGCATTTAGGCTGTCGTTCCTCAACCGTTGTGAAGAAGAAGAGAAGGAGCTGGTTCGCGAATATTACTTCCGCTGCTTTGGTGAGGCACTAGAGGATCATACTCAGAGCTATGCTCAGTCGGAGTCTTAATCAATGGCTAATATTTCCTCCCAACAGAAAAAGATCCTCGATATTGGCGTGTCGGTTGCCAGAGCGATCAGCGGTGAGTTGAATCTGAATTACCGAGGAGAGCGCCTCTACAACGGTAGTCGTCCTTGTTATCACTTATCGGCACACACCAACGATCTCACCTTTGTATCACGCCATGAGCTCATCAACAGTAAATTATCGATGAACGGTAAAATTGACTCATCGGCATTGAGACTGCTGCTTTCTGATGCTGAACTTCACTATTCACTGCGCCCAAAAAACGAAGTCGAGCGTTTACTGTTCGATTTTTGCGAACAGGTACGAATCGAGTCACAAGTCCCAGCTTACCTAAAAGGCGTCACTAAAAGCATTCAGTTCAACTTTACGTATTGGAGCGATCAATATCATCAAAATGGCTTTACCGAATCTCGCATTGGTATTTTGTTATTCACATTAATGCAGGTCATCCACACTCGATTAACAGGTGTCCCAGTCTCAGAGCCCATCGCTGAAACCATTGAATCAACTCGGGCAGGCCTCGTACCTATTTTCGGCAACTGTCTAAAGCGCTTGAAGGGTCATAGATGCGACCAACAACAGTTTGCTAATTGCGCCAACGAACTGGCCTCTTTGGCGCAAGAGCTCATAAACCAAGAACAAGAGAGTAATAATTCGCCGACACCAACGGTTGAAGAGGACATCAAAATCCTCGCGCAACTTGCTTTAATCGTTGATGGTGACATAGAAGATGAAGAGATTGATGCGGACATCACTGGCAGTAGTAAGGTCTTCGAATTGTCAGGCGCCAATTATCAAGTATTCAATTCAGAATTTGACCAAGTGATCGCCGCAGATAAGCTCGTCCGGCGTGCCCTATTATTCGAACTGAGACAAAAACTCACTGATGACTTGATGGCGAGACAAGTGAATACCCGACGCTTAGCCGCCATGCTCTCTGGTTTTGTTGCCATACCGCAACGAGTTCGACGCCAAGAACACCTAGAAGAAGGCATCGTCAACGCCACCGCCATCACTAAGCTCATCACATCTCCTTTAGACCGCACGGTTTTTTATCAGCCTGAAATTGGCCCCTCTCACCAATGTGCCATCACGTTTTTGATGGACTGTTCGGGATCGATGCAGAAACACAGCCACAAGCTAAGCCTACTAATGGATACGATTCTCAAATCCGTTGGGCTCGCCAATATCCCCTTCGAGATTATCGGCTTCACCACCAACAACTGGAACGGTGGCAAGGTTTACCGACAGTGGCTCAAACAAGGCCAACCGAAACATCCCGGGCGTTTAAACGAGGTTAGACATATCGTATTTAAGGATTTTGATACCCATTGGAGGCGCGCTCGACTCGGTATTGCAAGCCTTCGTAAAGCGGACATCTTCAAAGAAGGAATTGATGGCGAAGCGGTTCAGTTTGCCAGCCAGCGATTGCAGCAGCACAGCGCACAACGAAAGGTTTTGTTTGTGTTTTCGGACGGTTGCCCGATGGATACCGCCACCAGCACAGCCAATGATCAATTCTATTTAGACAACCACCTCAAACAGGTGATTGATCGCGAGACGACCAAGAATAATATTGAAATCCACGGCGTAGGAATGGGGGTAGATTTAAGCCCCTATTATCGCAGTAACATCACGTTGGATACTCAAGAGAGCTGCTTGTTTGGACTATGTAGAGGAATCTTTGAGATGCTAAAGCGTGTTTAGACGGTGAAGCTTCGGCTAGCGAGTCGCTAGCCTCATTGATAGAGCTGGTTTATGAAGAGCCCAACAATGACCATGCCGACACGGCCATCAAATACCCACCAATCAACATCAACACCATAAATACTAACTTTCTGAGTTGGTCATTCGACAAGGGAGGCGGAAAGCGGCGCGCGAACATGGTGACAAGCGC
>NZ_MCYD01000841.1:0-2807 GCF_002876325.1 Vibrio sp. 10N.261.52.A1 | reverse complement strand
ATATAGGGACATCCTAATTAATATATAGAATAATGTGTTGATAGAGGTGGTATCGCGTAGTAATAATAGAGATATTGCTAGCGTGTTACATTTCTAAGCTAGTGGTTATTCAAGGATAGAATAATGACAAACACAAAAATCTCATTACGGGTGACCGTTGGCGGGATGTTTTTACTTGCAACGGTACTTACGGCAATTGTTGCTGTATCACTTCAATATTACTTCAGTAAAAAGATGGCGACTGAGCATACCTTGTCAAAACTGACGATGGTGTCTCAAGACTTAAGTGACTATATAGGTAACGTCGACTCAGACGCGATTAACACAGCACGCTTGCTCTCTGCTGTGCATCGATCTATCAGCCATCAAATATCCAGAGAAGAGTCGCGTGGGATTCTTTCTGAGGCGATAAAAGATAATCCTCTCTTCTACAGCATTTATATCGGTTCATCTAACGACAACTTTTTCCAAATTATTAACTTGGAATCATCACCGCATGTTAGAGATAAAATAGGCGCACAGAATAGCGACCGTTGGGTAGTCATTGAAATCCGTAACCAAGATCTAGGTAGGATTCGTACCACCAAATTCTATGATTTGGATTTTAATCTTAGAGATTCTAAGACAGAGCCAAGCAACTACTTTCCAACCACAAGACCTTGGTATGTCTCTGCCAATACCGAGACTGTCGAGAAAACCCAGCCTTATTTGTTTCAACACCTTCAAATCACTGGCCAAACATATTCATTAGCGTTTGAATCCAAAGCAGTAAGCGACGCTCAACATGTGATAGGGATTGATATTGTTCTGTCTTCGTTAGCGAGTAAGTTGTCTGCGAGTGCGTTGGATTTAGATGAAGACAGTAAAGTTGAGTCTTTCCTTTATTCAAGGTCAGGCAACATCATCGCGTCTAATCGCAATTATCAGTCGAGTAACACACTCCCTCAAGCTAACCAAATTAACTGGTCTTCACAGCATCAAACCATAATAGACAATACATCGCCTCTATTGTTTTCAAATCAAAGTGATTGGGGACCGATGGATTTTTCAGTATCAGGAAAACCACACGGTTATGCGATTGATCTATTGAAAATGATCAGTGAGATGAGTGGAGTTCAGTTCGAATTTGTAAATGGCTTCTCGTGGGCGGAGTTAACTGGCAAGTTCCAAGAGGGAAGTATTGATGGCTTACACTCGGTTCAAAATTACGAAAGTAACGGTATCATCGGCTTATACACTGACCCGATTTATGAACTACCGTTTGCTTTAGTCACGAAACGTGATGCTCCAGCCGTAAGGAACTACCAAGAGCTTGATGGTAAGAGCGTCGCTATTTTATCAGGGTGGTCAATTACACCGAAATTAAGATCTGACTTCCCAAACATTAGGCTTTTGGAGTTTACGGATATTGAGGCAGCGCTAGACGCTGTCGACAACGAAGAGGTTTTTGCGGTAATTGATGTTAAGCCTGTACTGTCATTTTCATTGGATAAGTTCTTCCATCAGAACTTGAAAGTAAGTGAAGCGCTGCTTGATCTAAAAACAGACTATCCTAATCACTTCCATATCGTTTTGCAGAATAAACACCAACAGCTGTTACCTATCATTAATCAAGCCATCAAGTCGCTTACTGATGAACAGAAAATAGCGTTAGCTCAAAAGTGGTTTGATCATCAGGCTTTCAATGTAGGTACGACGATTCCTTACACCGAGCTCTATGAAAAAACCGCAACAGCGAGTGTTGAAGGTGAGATGGTTGAGCTAAAACTCAATGGTGAACTTAAACACCTATATTTGAAGAAGATCGATACGGGTGAGCATTACTCAGAGTACTTTGCGGTAGCCATCCCAGAAGCTGAGATATACAGCGCAGTTAATAAGAGAGTTGCGACTTCGATCGGTGTGACCGTTCTATTAATGAGCCTCACCTTGCCTGTAGCGTGGGTCTTTGGTGCGCCGATTGTTCGGCCAATACGTCAGCTAAAAGCTGAAACCAACAAGGTAAAGCAGCGTAACTATGACAATGTGACCGTACTTGATACACGTATAAAAGAGGTATGGGAGCTATCTGTCGCGGTTAAAGACATGTCTGCGGAAATAAAGCAGCACGAACAAACTCAGGAAGCCTTCGTCGAATCCTTTATCAAACTTATCGCGCAAGCTATCGATGATAAGTCTGCTTATACTGCAGGACATTGTAACCGTGTACCTGAGCTCGGATTGATGTTGGCAGAAGCGGCTGAAAAATCTCAATCAGACTACTTTAAAGACTTTAAATTTGAAAATGACGATGAACGTCGTGAATTTAGAATCGCCGCGTGGCTGCATGATTGCGGAAAGATCACAACACCTGAACATATCGTGGATAAAGGCTCTAAGCTAGAAGCGAATTACAACCGTATCCATGAGGTGAGAACACGATTTGAAGTGCTTTGGCGTGACGCAGAAATTACGGCTTTGCGGAAGCAACTTGAAGGCGAGTTACCAACCGATCAGATAGCTGAAGAGTTAGCTATAACCAAGCAAAAGCTACAAGACGATTTTACGTTTATCGCGACATCTAATGTGGGTGGTGAATTTATGAGTGATGATAAGGTCGCCCGTATTCGTTCTATCGCTGAAACGACTTGGACGCGTAACTTTGATGACCAGTTGGGTTTATCGCCAATAGAAGCGATGAATCGGGTACCGAATTCAAGCTTACCCGCTATAGAGCAGCTTTTAAGTGATAGACCAGAACACATAGTGAAACGAGATAGACCATTAGAGTTCGATCCAAAGCATCAGATAAAAATGGATGTACCTGA
>NZ_MCYD01000840.1:0-8314 GCF_002876325.1 Vibrio sp. 10N.261.52.A1 | reverse complement strand
CAGTTTACGATAAGAGTGCGTCTTTTCGGTATTGACGTGGTGAGCTTCCACTCCATTTACGAAATGCGTGACGGAAGTTGGCACTGTCAGAAAAACCAACACGTTCAGAAATCTCTTCAATGCTCATTTTTGTCGACGATAGATAGTGTCGAGAAAGATGGAAACGAACGTGATCGAGTATTTTCTGGTAACTTGTATCGGCCGCTTTAAGATGGCGACGCAACGTGCGAGAAGACATGCCCAACTCTGAGGAGATCGACTCTATCGATGGATAACATCCTGGCCTCTCAAGCAGCATTTGAGAGACTTTCTCTTTCAGGCTGGTGGATGCACTCACTTTTGCCAACATGTCATCACACGACTTGAGACACATTTGTAATGTAATGGTATTAGCGGTGGGCAGAGGAGAGTACAAGCTGGTCGCATCAAATTGCCATTCAAGGCGGTCGCTATTAAATTCAACAGGACAACGGAAAACCTCTGTATAAAGGTCACCGTACTCTGGCTTAGGATAAGGGAAACGGATCACTTGTGATGGAAAGGGCTGTTGCAGCACTTCTTCACACAGGCTTTGGATCGCCGCAAACCAATACTCGCAACAAAATGGCAGCACAGAGTCTAAGTCGATCAGTTGTTCTGCGCGAAAGTACCCAACGTTATCCTCTACAGACATGGTCTTTCTCAGCACGGGGCCGGCAAGTTGCAAATATTTAAATCCGATCAGCAAAGCATCTAATAGCGTTTCGCTACTGAACACCGCATAGCCCAACACTCCAAAGTCGCTAAATCGGGCCTGCTGACCAACCCGTAAACCTAATCCACCTTCATCCGTGTTCGCTAGTGCGTTACTGAACACCGCCAGCTTTTGCGCCAAAGTAATGTGGGTATCTGGCGTATTGAGCTGAAGATCATCAATATTACTGCCTTCCAGCAACGCTTCGATACTGAGGGCCGGTGACATGTAACGATGCAGTAGTTGAAGGTCAAGAATACCGAATGCTTGCATATCGGGTTCATAGACTGCGGTGTATTCCATAGAATTCCTCTTGTTGAAGTGTGTCATCTTAACCGAACTCTTAACATTTTCGCCTCTCGTCTGTTCTCACTTCCCCAAGTTAATTCAAAATTTTTATTCGTGAGTTCAAAGTTTTACGTGGCTAATTGAGTTGTGTCCGAATATCACCGGTTTTTGTCTTTTTGAAACCTGTTCGGGATGTTATCAAAATGTTGTAATTTCACAAGTTGCACATTGGTTTGTTTCCAACATTTTGCTCAATAATCACTTTTATTAACGTGACGCTCCAATATGCGACCCCCGTAGCAACAAAGACAAAACTCATTACAACGATTAAACGTCTAAGGCGAATGTGACCGCTAGGTCCAGCCAAACAAGGAGATCATGGATGCACAATCTTGCTGTTAACTTAGAACGTAGCGCTTCACTCTTTCCAACCAAAGCCGCCCTACGTATGGGAGCGGATGAAGTCAGCTTTGCTCAGTTGGAACAACTTTCAGGGAAGGTCGCTGCAAATCTAAAGCGACTTGGATTAAATAAAGGGGATAAGGTTGCACTGTCTTGTCCCAATGTGACTTATTTCCCCATCGCATATTACGGCATTCTAAAAGCAGGCTGCGTTGTCGTCCCTTTAAACGTGTTGTTTAAGGCGAGAGAAATTGCTTATCACTTGAATGACTCAGACGCGAAGGCCTACCTTTGTTTTGAGGGGACTGATGATCTTCCTATTGGGCATTATGGGCTACAAGGCTTTGAACAAGCAAACAACTGTGCGCATTTTGTCTCTATGCCGAACCCGTCAGGCAGTGATGCATGTTCTGAAGAAACCGCTGAAAAGAAGGAAGCCATAACCGATTGGTTGAGACAGCCTATAGAAACCTTTGAATCTATAGCCTGCCATGGAGATGATACAGCGGTTATTCTGTATACCTCAGGTACTACTGGCCAGCCAAAAGGGGCTGAGTTGTCTCACACCAACATGCAAACCAACGCAATGTCCTCGCAGTATCTGATGAGATTGGAATACAGCGATACAACAATGGCAACACTTCCTCTGTTCCATAGTTTTGGTCAAACCGTAATGATGAACGCGAGTGTGTTGACTGGTTCAACTATGGTCTTGATTCCACGCTTCGAACCATCATTAGTGATTGAACAGATCATTAGCCACAAAGTAAGCGTGTTTGCTGGCGTTCCTACCATGTATATCGCACTGCTCAGAGCGGGAGAGGAATCTCCTGATGCTTCTGAAAAAACAAGCAAGCGTTCTGAGCAGGTTAAGCATAGCTTGAGGTTAGGCGTGTCTGGAGGGGCGTCTATGCCACTTGAGGTGATTCGTCAGTTTGAGTCGCGCTTTGAACTGCCAGTATTGGAAGGATACGGGCTCTCTGAAACAGCGCCAGTCGCGACCTTTAATCACATTGATGGTGATCGACTATCTGGCAGTGTCGGACAACCACTGTGTGGACATCTTATCAAGATTACTGATGTACAAGGCAACTCGGTCGCAATGGGAGAATTGGGTGAAGTGTGCATTAAGAGCCCTAGTGTCATGAAAGGCTATTATCAACGACCTGAAGCAACCTCAGAAGCGATCAGAGATGGCTGGTTTTTAACGGGTGATATCGGGCGTGTTGATGAGCACGGGAACTTGTTCATTGTTGATCGTGTTAAAGACATGATTATCCGTGGTGGTTATAACGTTTACCCGAGAGAGATTGAAGAAGTGTTGATGTGTCACCCGGATGTCGAGATGGTGGCTGTGGTTGGCGAACATCATGATCAGTTGGGGGAAGAGATTCATGCGCATGTGGTACTTCACGAACATACACAATGTGACAGCAAAGCGTTAATGGCATGGTGTCGAGAACAACTGGCTGACTACAAATACCCTCGTAAAGTATTCATTCGTAGCGCGCTACCCATGACGGCAACAGGAAAAATCTTAAAGCGAGAGCTACACCCTTTAGAAGTTGCGGAGGCAATTAATGGATAACTATGACTTTATTATTGTAGGCGGCGGCTCAGCTGGGTGCGTGATGGCTTCTCGATTGTCAGAAGACCCAAATACTACTGTTTGTTTGCTCGAGGCTGGTGGCAAAGACACGAGCCCCTTTATTCATACTCCAGTTGGCGTTGTGGCGATGATGCCGACCAAACTCAATAACTGGGCTTTTGAGACGGTTGAACAGCCGGGCTTAAATGGTCGTAAAGGTTATCAGCCAAGAGGGAAGACGCTTGGTGGGTCGAGTTCTATTAACGCCATGATGTACGCGCGTGGGCATCGTTATGACTATGACACATGGGAAAGTTTAGGCAATGCAGGATGGGGCTATGAGTCGTGCCTGCCTTACTTTAAGAAAGCTGAAAACAACGAAGTACACAAAGATGAGTATCATGGTCAAGGAGGTCCCTTGAATGTGGCAAACCTTAGATCACCGAGCCCAATGTTGGAGCGCTACTTGTCCGCGTGCGAATCGATCGGTGTACCGCGAAATGAAGACATCAACGGAGCCGCTCAGTTTGGTGCCATGCCGACTCAGGTAACCCAGTTAAATGGTGAACGATGCAGTGCTGCCAAGGCTTATTTGACGCCAAACCTATCGCGTCCCAACCTTACTGTCGTGACTAAAGCGACGACTCATAAAGTCTTGTTTGAAGGCAAGAAAGCGGTTGAAGTTGAATACGGTTCTAACGGTAAGCGTTACCAGATTCGATGTAACAAGGAAGTCATTCTATCAGCAGGCGCTTTTGGCTCTCCTCAACTGTTGTTGCTGTCAGGCGTGGGTGCTAAAGATGAGCTGGCGGAACACAGTATCGAACAAGTCCATGATCTGCCAGGAGTGGGTAAGAACCTGCAAGATCATATCGATTTGGTGCACTCTTATAAGTGCAGCGAAAAGCGAGAAACCTTCGGTATTTCGTTGCAAATGGCCGCTGAAATGACCAAAGCATTACCTTTGTGGCACAAAGAGCGTCGTGGGAAAATGAGTAGCAACTTTGCAGAAGGCATTGGTTTTCTTTGCTCTGATGATCATATCGCAGTGCCGGATTTGGAGTTTGTATTTGTTGTTGCGGTAGTGGATGACCACGCGAGAAAAATCCATACTAGTCATGGCTTTACCTCACATGTCACCTTGCTGAGGCCAAAAAGCCATGGCACCGTGACACTCAATAGCTCTGATCCTTACGATCCACCAAAGATCGACCCTGCGTTCTTCAGTCATCCTGATGACATGGAAATCATGATTAAAGGGTGGAAGAAGCAATATCAGATGCTAGAAAGCGAAGCGTTCGATGATATTCGTGGTGACGCTTTCTATCCGGTTGATGCCAATGATGACAAGGCGATTGAACAAGATATCCGCAATCGTTCAGATACCCAGTACCACCCTGTGGGAACCTGTAAAATGGGCACTGCCGATGATGTACTGGCAGTAGTGGACAAAGATTTGAAAGTTCATGGGATGGAGAGTTTACGAGTCATTGATGCTTCGATTATGCCGACACTCGTGGGAGCGAATACCAACGCGCCAACTATCATGATCGCAGAGAAGATTGCTGACCAGATCAAAGAGCAATATGGTTTGAGTGAACAAAGCGACTTGAATCAGAAGAGTGATTTGAACAAGCATGAAGCAGGCGAGAAAGCAGAACACGAATTGAGTGTTTAGAAGACAATTACGATAAATTGTTGTCTTAATATAGGTTATGAAGCCTTATTTGTTAAGGGCTCATAACCTATTTTTGTTTGCCGGTTAATGAATGATCTTAGGCAAACTTATTTAGCCAAAGCTTGATTAAGCCATTGATCAAATTGACCTTTTGGTAAGGCACCGTTGATCGTATCAACACGCTGACCGTTCTTGAATACCATCACCGTTGGGATGCTTCTGATTTGATACATAGCCGCCAGTTGCTGTTGAGCTTCGGTATCGATTTTAACAAATCGAACATCGCCATCGCGCTCTTTAGCGACATCGCTAAATACAGGTGCGAAACCTACACATGGGTTGCACCATGTCGCCCAAAAATCGACAACGACAGGTTGTGAACTGTTCAAAATCGATTGGAAATTCAGTGATGTACCTTCGATTGGTGCACCGTCGAGAAGTGCATTTTTGCACTTACCACAAGTAGGGCTTTCTGAAATTCTTTCTGAAGGAACTCGGTTTACGCCACCGCAAGAAGGGCAACGAGTGTTGAATGTAGACATAACTTTCTCTTTTTTATTGCATCTCCGTGGCTAACGCGATTTACGAATCACGTACGGAACGCTTATACTGTTTAAAACATGAATACGATACTTAAATAAAAACAAACAATAAACAGGTAAATGATGACAAAATTTTACGCCGAAATTACGGGCTGGGGAAAGTGTCTGCCACCAGCCGTGCTGTCCAATGATGATTTAAGCACATTCATTGATACGTCTGACGAGTGGATTCGTACTCGAACTGGTATCGAAAACCGTCGTATCAGTCATGTAAATACCTCTGAGCTAGCGACCGTTGCTGCTCAACACGCAATGGCGTGTGCTGGCCTAACGGCTGAAGACATCGATCTAGTTATCGTTGCGACGTGTAGCCCAGATTCTCTTATTCCTAATACTGCATCGAAAGTTCAACAGAACTTAGGTATCAAGAGCGCAGCAGCTTTTGACCTTAATGCAGCGTGTACGGGCTTCATCTACGGTGTTGAAACTGCAACTCGATTGATTCAGGCGGGCAATTACCGCAACGCTATCGTTGTCGGTGCAGAGCGTCTTTCATTCTTCATTGACTGGACCAAGCGTGATACTGCGGTTCTATTCGGTGATGGTGCGGGTGCAGTCGTACTTTCTCGCACTGAAGAGCAAGTTGGTCTCCAAGAAGCGCAAATCGGCTGTGATGCTGAAGGCCGAGACATTCTAGCAGTGCCTAAGTTCGGTACTTCTATGGACCGTTTTGCGGCTGATAATGGTTACTGGGATTTTGATTTCGTAGGTAAAGAGATCTTCAAACGTGCGGTTAAAGGCATGGGTGCAGCAGCACACACGGTATTGAGCCGTACTGGCATCTCAACAGACAACATCGATGTTGTGATTCCACACCAAGCAAATATCCGAATCATTCAAACTCTGTGTGATATGGCGGGCATTGAGCGTGAGAAAGCGTTTGTGAACATTCAAAACTACGGCAACACGTCGGCAGCGACCGTGCCAATTGCACTATGTGAATCACTAGAGCAAGGTTTTGTTAAGCCTAATTCAAATATCCTGGTTGCAGCATTTGGTGCTGGTTTAACTTGGGGTGCAGGCAACATTAAATGGGGTAGCCGTGTTGAGCCGTTAGGTCAATCAGATGCCAAGCTGCCAGAAGTGGATCAATCAGCATTAGAACTATTAAAGAAGGCCATTTTACACTGTAAAACGCGCCCGAACTCAGAAAGCGAGTAGCCGTTATGGTGCAAGTTCGTCTAATGGATAAAGCCGACCTTGATGGGGCGGCTTTAGTTCACCAAGCTACTTTTGTTCGACAACAAAACTCGATGGGTTGGTTACAATGTAACTTGAATGCTGCGCCACGCTTTCTTAACTTTGTTGCAGAAAGTGAAGGTGAGATTGTTGGTTACATTATATGGGTTCAAAAGAGCGGGTTTAGGCCTGAAGCTGTTTTAGAGTTGGAGCAACTTGCTGTGTTACCGAGTGCGCAAGGGCAAGGGTTGGGTAAAAAGCTGATTCTAGATTCTTTGCCGCTAGTGAAGCAGAAACTTGCAGAGCAAGACTCGACACTAAAACATTTATTAGTGACCACCAGGGCGGACAACTTTGCACAAAAGCTGTATCAATCTACATTGGGTGCAGAAGTCGAAACCACGATTTCAAATCTGTACTCTGCGGATGAAGTGCTTATGATAGCTCGCAATGTCGGTGAGCGAATCGAATCGCTGAGTTCTTAGAACTTATTATAATTATCAGTAAATGTTCAATAAGGGGCTTCTAGAGTCCCTTTTGTTATTTCTTAGGAAGTGTTTTGAAGAAAGTTTTAGCAATTGGCTACGTTTGGCCAGAACCGAATTCATCGGCGGCTGGCAGCCATATGATGTCACTTTTACGCCTGTTTAAGCGACAAGGCTGGTCTGTTGAATTCGCAACGCCTGCTCAAGAGACCGAGCATATGATCGATCTCTCTGAAGAGGGTATCACGAGCCAATCTATTGAACTGAATTGCGATAGCTTTGATCAGTACATCGAACAGCTACAACCTGATGTTGTCATGTTTGACCGTTTTATGATGGAAGAACAATTTGGTTGGCGTGTTGAGAAGGTATGTCCTAATGCCTTTAAGCTATTGGATACTGAAGATTTACAGTTCCTACGTAATGCTCGACATGAAGCTGTTAAAAAAGAGACAGATCTGACGAAAGAGCATCTTTACAGTGATCTGGCCAAACGCGAAATTGCCGCGATTCTGCGCTGTGATCTTTCGTTGATCATTTCAAGCTACGAGATGGAGCTGCTCCAATCTGAGTTCAATATCAATCCAAAGCTTCTACATCATCTACCTTTCATGGTTGATCTTAATACTTTGCCTGAACGCACGAAAAGTTATGAAGAACGTAAGCATTTCATGACGATAGGTAATTTTAGGCATGCGCCTAACTGGGATGCTGTGCTTCAGCTACAGAAGATTTGGCCAAAGATTCGTAAGCAGTTGCCTGACACTGAACTTCATATTTATGGATCTTATCCTCCGCCAAAAGCAACCGCTTTGCACAATCCTAAAACCGGTTTCCATATCAAAGGTTGGGCGAAAGATGCTCAAGAAGTTATGGAAGAGGCACGTGTATGTGTTGCGCCATTACGTTTTGGTGCGGGCATTAAAGGTAAGTTGCTTGACGCGATGAAGCTACAAACCCCGAATGTGACCAGCGAGATCGGCAGTGAAGGCATGCTACCGCAAGGTGAACTGCAATGGCCGGGTGCGGTGGCTGATGATATCGATGAGTTTGTGACTGCAGCAGTTGAGCTTTATCGCGATGAAGAAAAGTGGCTTGAAGCCCAAAGCCAGTGTCACTCTATTCTTGAAGCGCATTACGAGCAAGATAAGTTAGGCAATCAACTGATCGAACGAATAACTGCGTTGGTTTCTGAGCTTGATTCGCATCGATTAGATAATTTCTTCGGTTCAATGCTCAAGCACCACACCATGGCAAGCACCAAGTACATGTCACAGTGGATAGCTGAAAAGAACAAGACTAAGTAGCTGATACAGCTCAAATGAAATCAAAAGCCCTTAGGTTATGAAGTGACCCCGT
>NZ_MCYD01000839.1:0-4101 GCF_002876325.1 Vibrio sp. 10N.261.52.A1 | reverse complement strand
CCCAACATTTCCATTTGGGTTAACAATCTTTAAAAACACAATAACAGCTACAAAAACGATTGCAAGCGTAAATAATAGAAAACATTTGGTGTAAATTTAATTTTACACATGAGTTTTAAGTCGTTTTGATTAGATTACTGACTTAAACCACAGTCAATACAAACAAAAAAGGCGATATTTCTCATATCGCCTTCTTTAAATTTGTAGAGTGTTTATTTATCACTCATCGTTTAGCATTCGCTTAATCTGCTCTGAAGCCTCTTTCCATCGGGCATCAGAATGAAGAGTCGACAAATCAAAGCTGTATTTTTTAAGCAATGATTTGGCTAAAGGCACCTCTTGAATCGCTAAGTGATCAAGAGCCTCAATTTGTGCATCTCGTTTATTACACATCAACACCATGTCACAGCCCGCATTCAAAGCTGCTTTTGCTCTGTCAGCAGGTCCGCCCATGATCGCAGCGCCTTCCATCGTTAAATCATCAGAGAAGATCAGGCCTTTAAAGCCCAGTTTTTGTCTCAATACTTTCTGTAACCAATATTGAGAGCCACTTGCTGGTTGGTCATCATAATGAGAGAAAACCACGTGTGCAGGCATCATCGCATCTAATATTCCCGCTTCAATTTGCGCCTTAAAGATCGCCATATCAGTTTCAAAGATATCGTCTCGAGGGTCGTAAGGCGTTTCTAGATGCGAATCAGCTATCACACCACCATGACCAGGGAAGTGCTTTCCAGTTGTCGCCATACCAACTGACTTCATGCCTTTGATGAATGCACTGCTATGACGAACGATGGTATCAATATCTTCACCAAACGCTCGGTTGCCAATCGCTTTGCATTGATGACCTTTATCTAATACTGGTGCAAAACTTAGATCGATATCGTGAGCAATCAGCTCCGCTGCCATCAACCAACCTGCTTGTTCAGCTAATTGTTCACCATTCTTTTGAGTCGCGAACTCTTGAGCAGCAGGGATAATAGAAAAGCCATCGCGGAAACGCTGTACTCGTCCTCCTTCTTGGTCAACACCAATTAAAAGAGGACGCTTAGCCGCTTTGCGAATCTCTTTATTTAAAGCCGATAGCTGCTTGCTATCGTGGTAGTTTCTAGCAAATAAAATGAGACCACCAACGGTTGGGTGCTCTAAAATTTCTTTGTCTTCCGCAGTCAGTTCGTAGCCTGCAACATCAACCCATAACGGTCCCATAATATGTCCTTCTATTGCTTAAATTCCGCTACTGCAGATTTACTTTGTTCAATTAATTGGTCGGCCTGCTCTTCCTGCTGAGTTAACGCAATGAACAACAAGTCAGTAATAAAAAGTTGGCTATCACGCGCTGTGATAGAGGAACTACGAATATGGTTCTCGTCAGCCGCCGAAATGAGTTTGATATCAGCATACTTGTCCAGAGCCGAAGGAGATAACTGGCTAATCACAATGACCTTGGCCTTTTTCGATCTCGCTAACTGAGCTACTTTTACAACTTCTCTGGTTTTTCCTGAATAGGAAATCGCTACCAACACATCATTTTCAGTAAGCGATGCCGCGTTGGCAATCTGAATATGAGCATCAGGTTCCGCATGAACCGCATGACCAATCTTCATCAGCTTATAAGCGAAATCTTTCGCGACTAGCGACGATGCTCCAACACCTGAAATTTGAATTTTATTGGCAAGGTGCAGTAGGTCAGCGGCATTACTCAGCTGTTCGCCCTCATTTAATAACACGGTACGTTCAAGCGATTGTGTTTTACTTGCAAGAAGTTTATCCATCACGGTATCTGGCGAATCTTTTCTGGTGATGGTGCCGTGTATGCCTCGTTGAGAAACAGGCTGATAACTCATATCACTCTGATAGAGTTTCACCTTCATTTCAGAAAAGCCTTTATAACCGATCTTCTGACTAAACTTGACGATCGTCGACTGACTCACCCCTACCGCTTTCGCTAATTCAGGGGAAGAGAGTTGCTTAACCTGCTGCGGGTGATCCAATACATATCGTGCCACCAGCGAATCCGATGGAGAAAGCTTGGGTAATAACGCTTTTACTTTCGCAATGCCTTTCACTCGATCTATCTCCCTCTTTCAGCCTGTCATCATAACGAGTTTTGCCTTTCTATTGGAATAATTATTCCTTTCCATTTCCTCATTTGGAATAGCTAACACAACCTTCTGGGAGCATCGTCAAAGAAAACCACTGGTCACTATTCCACCAAGGAATAGATTTTGAAACTCATTATTCAAACAGTCATTCTGAAAAAATAATAATAAACACCCTCTTATCTATTCACGCTACGGAGCTGCTATGAATTCACTATTTACTTCGCTGGATTGGGCGGTATTTGCGATTTATTTCGCTGTTATCGCCTTCACCGGTTGGCATTTCAGCCGAACAAAAATCACGAGTACCAAGGACTACTTTTTAGGTGGTAACTCGATGCCAATGTGGGTAGTCGCTATTTCAGTGCTGGCAACATCACAATCAGCAGCAACGTTTTTAGGTGGACCAGAATCGAGCTACCGTGGAGACCTCACTTACCTAGCCACCAATATTGGCGGTATTCTGGGTGCCATTTTTGTCGCACTTGTTCTGATCCCTCGCTTCTATCAAAACAAAGTGTCTACAGTATATGAGTTGCTGAAAGTGCGCTTTGGCGAGAAGACCAAGCAGCGTGCCGGTGTAATGTATTTGGTGGGTCGTGTGTTTGCTTCTGGTGCTCGTCTGTATATGGCGGCTATCGCAGTATCCATGATTCTGTTTACCAATATTGACCCTAGCAGCGTTGTCACTTCCGTGGTGATTCTGGTCACCGTTGGCCTCGCTTACACCTACATGGGCGGTATCCGCTCGGTTATCTGGAGTGATCTTATCCAACTCGTGGTGTACGTCGGTGCTGCCATTGCGGTCATTATCTACTTATTAGGCCGGATCCCGGCAGATTTCAGCCAAATCGCACAAGTGCTTGCAAACCCTGGCGAAGGCCAATCTTCTAAGCTTACCTTACTCGATTTCACACTGGATTTAACACCTGCTGGTACTTTCAGCTTCTGGGCATGTATTACTGGTTTTGTACTACTGAACATTGGTGCGTTTGGTCTTGATCAAGACATGACCCAGCGAGTTCTAACCTGTAAAGATGCCAAGCAAGGCTCTAAGGCGATGATCAACTCAATCATCTTCTCTATCCCTGTTGTGTTGGTTTTCATGTCGATTGGCCTGCTTCTGTATGTTTTCTATCAAAGACCGGACCTGATGGGCGTCGAAGGAAAAGATGTCGTGCAGAGCTTTAATGGTGAGAACGTGACTATTTTCATGTACTACGTGCTCAATGAAATGCCGGCAGGTCTTCGAGGTTTGGTGACAGTTGGTGTGGTTGCTGCTGCGCTTTCAACACTCAACTCAGGCTTGAATTCAATGTCTTCTGTTGCGATTCAAGATATCTACAAACCATGGTTAGAAGCTCGTAAAGGCGAACAATATGACTTCCATTATGTAAAAGCGGGCCGCTTCGGTATGGCCGCTGCTGCGCTGGCCTTAGGTAGTATGGGTATCTTGTGTTACTACTGGCAGCAATACACCGACATGCCATTATTGTCGTTCGCTTTGAGTGTAATGGTGTTTGCTTACACTGGGTTATTGGGGGTCTACTTCACAGCGATTTTCACCGAACGTGGCAATGAAACATCTGTAGCGTTAGCGCTTGTCGCCGGCTTCTTAACTACGTTACTGATGCAAGCTTATGTTTGGGATAGCGTAATGGGGATGATTAATACGGATTGGGTGGGTGTTCGATTGGCCTTCCCATATCAACTGTGTGTAGGCACCTTTGTCTCATTAATCGTATGTCTATCAGGTAAGAAACAGCCTCAAGAGGCAAATAAACTACAAACGGTTAGTCAATGATTACCCATACTCTAGCCGTCGATGGTGGCGGCACAAAAACAGCCATGAGACTCAAGCGAATTTCACCAACGCCGAGCGTAATTAAAGAGCGAACTTTAGCCGCAACATCACTAACCTTATACGGTGAAACAGCAATCACTCAACTGACTCATTACATTGAAGAAATGCTGAGTGTGAATCAGATAAATCCGAAAC
>NZ_MCYD01000838.1:0-2802 GCF_002876325.1 Vibrio sp. 10N.261.52.A1 | reverse complement strand
ACCTAGCCTAGATTAATGCGACCTGTAAGAAAGTGATTAACCTACATTCTTACGAGCGTTTTGGAACATACGCATCCAAGCACCGTTCTCGCCCCAACCTTCTGGAGACCAAGAGTTAGCCACTGTACGGAATACACGCTCTGGGTGAGGCATCATGATAGTCACGCGGCCATCCGTCGTTGTTAAACCTGTAATAGCGTTTGGCGAACCGTTCGGGTTGTTCGGGTATTGCTGCGTTGGGTTACCGTGGTTATCTACATAACGTAAAGCAACCGTACCTGAATTTTCAATCGCATTTAGGTGGTCGTTGTCACGCACTTCTACGCGGCCTTCACCGTGAGAAACTGCGATTGGCATACGAGAACCTTCCATGCCGTTGAAGAATACAGAATCAGATTTCTGAACTTCAACTAGGCTGAAACGAGCTTCAAAGCGCTCAGATTCGTTGCGAACGAAACGTGGCCAGTACTCAGCACCTGGGATAAGCTCACGCAGGTTAGACAACATCTGACAACCGTTACACACACCTAAAGAGAAGGTATCTTCACGCTTGAAGAAGTTTGCAAATTGCTCACGAGTCGAATCGTTAAACAGAACTGACTTAGCCCAACCTTCACCAGCGCCCAGTACGTCACCGTAAGAGAAGCCACCACAAGCCACAAGACCGTTGTACTCTTCTAGAACCGCTTGACCCGTAAGGATGTCGCTCATGTGAATATCAGTTGCTTCGAAGCCAGCACGGTCGAATGCTGCTGCCATTTCAACGTGAGAGTTAACACCCTGCTCACGTAGAATCGCCATCTTAGGCTTAGCGCCAGTGTTGATGAACGGTGCAGCAATGTCTTCATTTACGTCGAAGCTCAGTTTCACATTTAGACCCGGATCTGAGTTGTCTTTCTTCGCTTCATGCTCTTGGTCTGCACATGCTGGGTTGTCACGTAGACCTTGCATCTTGTGCGTCGTCTCAGCCCAGATAGTACGGAGTTCAGTACGGTTACGTTCAATCACAACCGACTCACCAGACTTAATCACTAACTCATCAGAAGCTTCAACAGAACCAATCACGTGTGAACACGCTTCTAGGCCGTTAGCTGCAAGCGTAGAAAGAACAGCATCTAGGTCATCGTTACGAACTTGGATTACCGCACCTAGCTCTTCGTTAAATAGTGCAGCTAAAGTATCTTCACCTAGCGCTTCAATGTTTGCATTAACACCACAGTGACCCGCGAACGCCATCTCAGCCAGTGTTACGAATAAACCACCATCGCCTTTATCGTGGTAAGCCACTACTTGGTCGTTAGCAACCAGTGCTTGAATGCCTTCGTAGAAACCTTTTAGCTGAGCTGCGTTGTCTACGTCTGCTGGCTTATCACCAAGCTGCTTGTAAACTTGCGCTAGTGCCGTTGCACCTAGACGGTTTTTGCCATTACCTAGGTCGATAAGAACTAGTGAAGTGTCACCTTTGTCAGTGCGAAGCTGAGGCGTAATTGTTTTACGAACATCTTCAACACGAGCAAATGCAGTGATAACAAGAGATAGCGGAGACGTTACTTCTTTCTGCTCGCCGTTCTCTTCCCACTTCGTCTTCATCGACATTGAGTCTTTACCCACAGGGATAGTTAGCCCCAGAGCTGGGCATAGCTCTTCACCGACAGCTTTCACCGCTTCGTAAAGACCTGCATCTTCACCTGGGTGACCCGCTGGAGACATCCAGTTCGCCGACAGTTTAATGTGTTTGATATCGCCGATGTTAGTTGCTGCAATGTTTGTGATTGCTTCACCAACTGCTAGGCGAGCCGATGCGCCGAAGTCTAGTAGTGCCACTGGCGTGCGCTCACCAAGAGACATCGCTTCACCGTGGTAAGAGTCGTAACTAGCTGCCGTTACTGCACAGTTAGCAACAGGAACCTGCCATGGGCCAACCATTTGGTCACGAGCAACAAGGCCAGTTACCGAGCGGTCACCGATAGTGATTAGGAATGTTTTCTCTGCGACAGTTGGCAAGCGAAGAACACGGTCAACCGCTTCGTTCATTTCGATACCAGAGCGGTCAATCGCTGGGTTGTTCGCTTTTAGCGTTTTCGCATCACGGTGCATCTTAGGTGTTTTACCTAATAGGATGTCCATCGGCATGTCGATTGGCGTGTTGTCGAAGTGTGAATCTTCAAGTTTAAGTTCACGCTCTTCAGTAGCTTTACCAACCACAGCGTATGGTGCACGTTCACGCTTACAAATTGCGTCAAACGTTGCCATGTCTTTGTCTGCAACGGCCATTACGTAACGCTCTTGAGATTCGTTACACCAGATCTCAAGTGGGCTCATGCCCGGCTCATCGTTTGGCACGTCACGTAGGTTGAAGATACCGCCACGCTCGCCATCATCTACTAGCTCAGGAAGTGCATTTGAGATACCGCCCGCGCCCACATCGTGGATGAATGCGATTGGGTTCGCATCACCTAGCTGCCAACAACGGTCGATAACTTCCTGACAACGACGTTCCATCTCTGGGTTTTCACGTTGTACCGAAGCAAAATCGAGATCTTCTGAAGAAGAACCTGAATCCATTGAAGATGCCGCACCGCCACCAAGGCCGATGTTCATTGCAGGACCACCCAGAACGATTAGGCTTGCACCTACTGGGATCTCTTTCTTCTGAACGTGCTCGTCACGGATGTTACCAAGGCCACCAGCAAGCATGATTGGCTTGTGGTAACCACGTACTTCTTCACCTGCGTGAGAGTTTACTTTCTCTTCATAAGTACGGAAGTAGCCTAGTAGGTTTGGACGACCAAATTCGTTGTT
>NZ_MCYD01000837.1:1894-3026 GCF_002876325.1 Vibrio sp. 10N.261.52.A1 | reverse complement strand
ATTTCCCTATATCAATAAAAAATAAAGGGGTAAATTCACACCAAATTAACAAAACAATTACAAAAGAGTCATTCCAATTACAAGATTCGCACCCAAATGGTTCCCGCTTAGAGGCCAATAGCGAGTCAAAAAATGACAATCCATAACGTGTTATCTACTTCAAACATGAACGTTTGAAAACAGTACGAGGAAGTACCCATGAGTGAAACTCTACTAGCTCTATTGGCCTTTTCACCAATAGTTGTTGCAGCGATTCTGCTGGTCGGCCTGAACTGGCCTGCGAAAAAAGCGATGCCAGTGGCATTTGCATTAACCGTTGCTATTGCCCTATTTGCTTGGGATATGTCTGGCACTCGCGTGTTGGCCTCTGTATTCCAAGGTTTCGGTATTACCGTGTCGGTTCTCTGGATTGTGTTCGGCGCCATCTTCTTATTAAACACTTTGAAACACACCGGAGCTATCACCACCATCCGCAACGGCTTCACGGACATATCCGCTGACCGTCGTGTTCAGGCGATCATCATCGCTTGGTGTTTCGGCTCCTTCATTGAGGGCGCATCTGGCTTCGGCACACCTGCAGCTATTGCAGCACCGTTACTGGTTGCGATCGGCTTCCCTGCGCTTGCTGCGGTACTGATGGGCATGATGATCCAATCGACACCAGTATCGTTCGGTGCGGTAGGTACACCTATCATCGTTGGTGTGAACAAAGGTTTGGACACGCACAACATCGGTGAAAGCCTGATTGCTCACGGTTCTACTTGGGACGCTTACCTGCAACAAATCACCTCAAGTGTGGCACTGATTCACGCCTCTGTGGGTGTGATGATGCCAGTACTAATGGCAATGATGCTGACTCGCTTCTTCGGTAAGAACAAAAGTTGGACAGAAGGTTTAGACATTCTACCGTTCGCACTGTTTGCTGGTGCAGCGTTCACCATCCCTTACGCACTAACAGGTGTCTTCCTAGGTGCTGAGTTCCCATCTCTAATTGGTGGTCTAGTCGGCCTAGCAATTGTGGTTACTGCAGCAAAACGTGGCTTCCTCGTTCCAAAATCAAAATGGGATTTCGAAAGCGAAGAGAAGTGGCCAGCAGAATGGTTAGGCTCTCTGAAAATCGACCTTGATGACA
>NZ_MCYD01000837.1:0-1200 GCF_002876325.1 Vibrio sp. 10N.261.52.A1 | reverse complement strand
AAATCGACCTTGATGACAACAATCAAAGCCATAAGAAAATGAGCATGGCGATGGCATGGGCACCTTACGTGCTGCTCGCTGTGACTCTGGTTGCTAGCCGTGTAAGCCCTGAGTTCAAAGGCCTACTGAAGAGCGTTAGCCTTTCATTCAGCAACATCCTTGGTGAGACAGGCGTAAGCACAGCGATTCAACCTCTTTATCTGCCGGGCGGTATCCTAGTATTTGTTGCGCTGGTTGCTGTTCTGATTCAAGACCGCAGCGCAGCGCCACTGGCAAAAGCGTTCGGTGAATCAAGCAAAACACTGATTGGTGCTGGTTTTGTACTGGTGTTCACCATCCCTATGGTTCGTATCTTCATCAACTCTGGCGTCAATGCAGCTGACCTAGCGAGTATGCCTGTAACAACAGCAAACTTCGCCGCTGACCTTGTGGGCCCTGCTTTCCCTGCATTGAGTGCTACAGTGGGTGCTCTAGGTGCCTTCATTGCGGGTTCAAACACAGTATCAAACATGATGTTTAGCCAGTTCCAATTCGAAGTAGCGCAAACCCTGACTATCTCAAGTGCAGTCGTCGTTGCCCTACAAGCTGTTGGTGCAGCAGCCGGTAACATGATTGCAATTCACAACGTAGTAGCCGCTTCGGCAACGGTAGGCTTGCTAGGACATGAAGGTGCAACACTACGTAAAACCGTTATCCCAACGTTCTACTACTTGATGATGACAGGAATCATCGGCCTAGTGGTTATCTACGGCTTCAATATGACAGACGCACTTATGTAAGCCATAAGTCGTCACCAAAGCACTTGGCGTTAATACTCAATTCCCCGACAGCAACACCGTCTAATAAGACAGTTGATGAGTTCCGGGATGGATACTAGAACACATCAACACTCACGGGTATTAACGCCATTTTCCCGAATTAAAGCAGCCCAAACCAAGCTCTCAAAGAAGAGTAACATCCCAAGAATTTAGGACTGAAATTATGATCATATCCGCATCGACTGATTACCGCGCCGCAGCAAAATCGAAATTACCTCCGTTTCTTTTCCACTACATTGATGGTGGTTCTTACGGAGAACACACCTTACGCCGCAACACGGCTGACCTTGCTGAGATTGCGCTAAAACAACGCGTACTCAACAACATGTCGGATCTAAACTTAGAAACCGAGCTGTTCGGCGAGAAGCTTGCGATGCCAATC
>NZ_MCYD01000836.1:0-6073 GCF_002876325.1 Vibrio sp. 10N.261.52.A1 | reverse complement strand
ATGTGGTCTAGGTCTCACTATTGTGTGGGTAACTCAAATTTGAGCAAAACTTATCCATATCCACAGATAATATTCATAAATATAGCGCTTATCACGTCACTAAGTTTGCTCCAATTGGGGATATGTGGAAAAATCAGTGTAATTAAAAATTTAGATAGAGGTTGGCCAGTGATAGATGGCGATGGTTACCGATTAAATGTTGGTATTGTAATCTGTAACAACCATGGTCAGGTCTTCTGGGCTAAACGATACGGGCAACATTCATGGCAATTTCCTCAAGGGGGAATAGATGAAGGTGAAACTCCGGAACAGGCAATGTACCGTGAGTTGTATGAAGAGGTTGGCCTTACTAAAAAGGATGTCAAGATCGTCGCGACAAGTCGTCATTGGTTACGCTACAAGCTACCCAAACGACTGGTTCGATGGGATTCTAAACCTGTCTGTATTGGACAAAAACAGAAGTGGTTCCTTTTACGCTTAGATTGCGATGAATCGCGTATCAATATGCAGCGTGGGAGTACACCTGAGTTTGATGGTTGGCGTTGGGTGAGTTACTGGTACCCAGTTCGACAAGTAGTTTCTTTTAAGCGAGATGTTTACCGTCGAGCGATGAAAGAGTTCGCATCTTTAGCAATGCCGTTTAAAGAGCGAAAAACAAAAGGAAAACGCAAATTGCGTAGAGGTTAAGCATGCTCAGTCAACTAAGGGAAATAGTTGAACACGTATCAAGAGTTGAAGATGTATCGACGGCACTTGATATTCTAGTTAAAGAGACATGCAGTGCGATGCAGACGGAATGTTGCACCGTGTATTTAGCCAATAATGATATGCAGCGCCTTGAGTTGATGGCAACTCAAGGCCTGATCTTTGAAGGTAATAGTATTCATATTGGTTTCGACGAGGGCTTAGTTGGCCTCGTGAAACGAAGTGCTGAACCTATTAACCTTGCACAAGCGTCTGCTCACCCTGCTTATAAGTTTTTTCCAGAACTTGGAGAAAACATTTACCACTCTTTTCTTGGTACTCCTATTATCCATCGCAAGCAAGTGCTTGGCGTATTGGTTATTCAACAAAAAACACCTCGTTTATTCAGCGAGATGGAAGAGTCATTCCTCGTTACGCTCTCAGCTCAACTTGCGGTTATTGTCGCTCACGCTCAAACCCAAGGTCATTGGCTGTTGGAACAACAAAAGCTGCCAGGCATCAAAGGTATTGCAGCTTCATCTGGAGTAGCGATTGGTGATCTGTGGTGGGACAACACCCAACCTGAATTAACGGATGTGTACCCTGCTTCGACGCTCAATATCGAGCGCGAGCAAGAGTTATTGGCAGTGGCGGTTGAGAATGCCCTCAATGACTTCAAGCGCATGCGAAAGCGTTTAGACAGTGAAATCAATAAAGACGCATTGGCGATCTTTGACCTGTTTACGCACTTACTCAACGATCCTATGTTGCGTAAGGATCTAAAAAGCCAGATTCAGAAAGGTGATAAAGCGGACTGGGCACTAAGACAGGTGGTTGAGAATTATTCCAATCGCTTTGCTCGTATGTCGGATGTTTATCTGCGTGAAAGGGCACAGGATATCCGAGAACTTGGCCAAAGGCTGTTGTACTTCCTCCATAACTCTGAATATGAGCTACGTACCTTAGATAAACCGATTATCCTGGTGGTTCGTGAGTTAACAGCTTCTGTATTAGCGTCGATTCCAAAAGAGAAGCTGTTGGCAGTGATCTCTTTGGAAGGGGCGGCGAACTCGCACGCTGCTATTTTATCTCGCGCGCTTGGTATTCCTTCGGTGATGGGAGTTAATATTAACCTCGAGCAGGCGAATGGTAAGCAAGCCATCGTCGATGGTTACAGTGGCGAGATCTTTATCGAGCCTACCAAGAACCTGCTCAAAGAGTATCGCGGGCTGATTCTTGAAGAGAGTGAACTCTCCTCAATGGTCAATCGCGAGCTGTATCTACCTGCGAAAACCCAAGATGATCAACAGGTCGAAATCCTACTTAATGCCGGCTTGAGCGCTGATACCAATATTGCCATCAACCAAGGCGTTGATGGGGTTGGCCTGTATCGAACGGAAATATCCTTTTTATTGCAACAACGTTTCCCATCAGAGGATGAACAGTTCAAGCAGTATCGTTCTGTACTTTCTAGCTACCCAAATAAGCAAGTGGTGATGCGTACGCTCGATATTGGTGGTGATAAGGCATTACCTTACTTCTCAATCGAGGAGGACAACCCATTCCTTGGCTGGCGTGGTATCCGCTTTACGCTGGATCATCCAGATATCTTCATTATCCAACTGCGTGCCATGTTGCGTGCGAGTTGTGAAAGCCACAACTTGAGCATTTTGCTACCGATGATCTCGGGCGCTCAGGAGTTGGATGACGCACTACAGTTGATTGAGCAAGCGTATGATGAAGTGCATGAACTTGATAACCGAGTGCGAATGCCTCGTATCGGTATCATGATTGAAGTGCCTTCGATGCTCTATCTGCTACCGCTTATTGCTGACAAGGTCGATTTTGTCTCTGTCGGCACCAATGACTTAACCCAATATTTATTGGCCGTTGATCGGAACAATTCCCGCGTCTCCGATGTCTATGAATCTATGCACCCGGCAGTGATCATGGCATTGAAACAGATTCATGATACTTGTAAGCAATATCAATTACCTGTGTGTATTTGTGGAGAGCTAGCTGGTGATCCAATGGGCGCATTGTTACTGCTTGGATTGGGTTATCAGACGTTAAGTATGAACACCTCGAATGTGGCTAGAACCAAGTATTTGATTCGTCAATCTAACTTGAGCGAATTACAGGATTTGGCAAATAAGGCACTTTCAAAGCCGTATGGCAGTGACATCTATAGTATGATGCTGAACTATTTCGAAGAGCGTGAATTTACAGGCTTCATTCGAGCAGGTAAAAAATAGGAATTAACGTGTCATATGAACTGATAGGCTTGCTGGCAGGCCTTGGTGCTGTTGTTGGTGTTTTAGCTGGCTTACTGGGCATTGGTGGTGGGTTGCTGGTGGTTCCGGCCTTACTGTTCTTGCTCCCGAAAGCGGGTATTCCTCAAGAGTTTGCAATGCAAATGGCATTAGCGACCTCGCTATCTACCATTATTGTTACGTCAGGATCGTCTGCGATTAACCACTTAAAGTTGGGTAACGTAGAGATATTTGTCGTGAAGTGGTTAATGCCAGGGGTTGTAGTTGGCGGTTTTCTCGGTTCTTTTGTAGCTGACGTTATTCCTTCTCAGTACTTGCCTAAAGTTTTTGGTGTGATTGTGTTAGTGCTAGCACTGCAGATGCTGTTGTCGATTCGCTCTAAGAGCCAGAAAGCGATGCCAGGCTCTGCGACAACCATGTTATGTGGTGGTGGTATTGGTTTGGTTTCAAGCCTAGCGGGTATTGGTGGCGGATCGTTGTCTGTACCTTTCCTTAACCATCACGGTGTGGAAATGCGTAAGGCGGTGGGTTCGTCTTCAGTGTGTGGTTTTGTTATCGCTATCTCTGGAATGCTAGGTTTTATTTGGCATGGCTCGTCTGTTGAGGGGCTGCCTGCGTTTAGCCTTGGTTATGTCTACCTACCTGCCTTGATTGCGATATCGTGTACATCAGTACTGACCACGCGAGTAGGGGCGAAGCTGGCAACACAATTACCAACACCAGTACTTAAGAAGTTCTTTGCGATATTTTTAATGTTTATAGCAGCGACCATGCTGCTGTAGTGTCTTTCGTTAGCGATTGAGCTAACCGTTATTCAATTTAGATAGAGAGCCAAGTATGTCTCAGGGTTTTATTGAATTCCCAAATATCGATCCTGTTCTTATTGAACTAGGACCAATCTCAGTTCGTTGGTACGGCCTAATGTACCTTGTCGGTTTTATGTTTGCTCTTTGGCTAGCAAATCGCCGAGCTGATCAGCCGGGTAGCGGTTGGACTCGAGAGCAAGTATCAGACTTATTGTTCGCTGGCTTTCTAGGTGTTGTACTTGGTGGTCGTATTGGCTACGTGTTGTTCTACAACTTTGACCTTTTCTTAGCGGATCCACTTTACCTATTTAAGGTATGGACTGGCGGCATGTCTTTCCACGGCGGTTTGCTTGGTGTTATTACCGCAATGTTCTGGTATGCGAAAAAGAATGGTCGCACTTTCTTTGGCGTGGCAGACATGATTGCACCATTGGTGCCTTTTGGTTTAGGCATGGGGCGTTTAGGCAACTTCATGAACAGTGAACTTTGGGGCCGTGTTACAGATGTGCCATGGGCAATCGTATTCCCGAATGGCGGCCCACTTCCTCGTCACCCATCTCAGCTTTATGAAATGGCGCTTGAAGGCATTGTACTGTTCTTCATCTTGAACTGGTTTATTAAAAAGCCGCGTCCTCTTGGTTCTGTATCAGGGTTATTCCTTGCAGGATATGGTACATTCCGCTTCTTAGTAGAATACGTACGTGAACCAGATGCACATCTAGGCTTGTTCGGCGGCTTTATCTCTATGGGACAGATCCTGTCACTGCCAATGGTTATCATCGGTTCGCTGATGATGGTTTGGGCATACAAGCGTGGTCACTACAAAGACGAATTACCACAACAAACGAAGTAAGGAATTGGTGTGAAACAGTATTTAGATCTCTGTCAGCGTATCGTTGATAACGGTACTTGGATTGAAAATGAACGCACGGGCAAGCGCTGCCTAACCGTGATCAATGCTGACCTTGAATATGATGTTGGTAACAACCAGTTCCCACTTGTCACAACGCGTAAAAGCTTTTGGAAAGCTGCGGTTGCTGAGCTGCTTGGCTACATCCGCGGTTACGACAACGCTGAAGATTTTCGCAAACTAGGTACAAAAACTTGGGATGCAAACTCTAACTTGAACGAAGCATGGCTGAACAATCCTTACCGTAAGGGTGAAGATGACATGGGCCGTGTTTATGGCGTTCAAGGCCGTGCATGGGCAAAGCCTGACGGTGGTCATATCGACCAGCTGAAGAAGATTGTCGATGACCTGACGAACGGTATCGATGACCGTGGTGAGATCTTAAACTTCTACAACCCAGGCGAGTTCCACATGGGCTGCTTGCGTCCGTGTATGTACAGCCACCATTTCTCTCTACTTGGTGACACTCTGTACCTAAACAGTACTCAGCGTTCTTGTGATGTACCACTAGGCCTGAACTTCAACATGGTTCAAGTGTATGTGTTCCTAGCGATCATGGCGCAAATCACCGGTAAAAAAGCGGGTGTGGCTTACCACAAGCTAGTTAATGCTCATATCTATGAAGACCAACTGGCACCTATGCGTGATATTCAGCTGAAGCGTGAGCCTTTAGCGGGCCCAACGTTCCACATCAACCCTGAGATTAAGTCTCTAGAGGATTTAGAAACTTGGGTAACGATGGATGACTTCTGGGTTGAAGGTTACGAGTGCCACGAAGCGATTAAGTATCCATTCTCGGTTTAATCGTATCCGTTTGTTTGATTGAAAGGCTGCCACTGTGCAGCCTTTTTTATTTAAGGGGGCAGTGATGAGTAACCGGGTCTCGATATGCGAAGATCAGGAGCAGATACGAGTAAACGAGACTAGGGATACGAAGAGCATCTTTAGTTTGAGAGGTAGGTTAGATATTAAATAAGAAAATCAGAGTTCGAGTTTTTCGCCATTCGTACCTGGCTTTATCTCTTCGTTACCCGTTTACTCTCATCTCGAATCTTTTTTCAATTCGTCATTCCCTAGACTGACGAAGGAAGGAGTAGGGAATCTCTTTCGTGGTGCGTTTGTGAGATTCCCTATCACGCTCGTTCCTCGCTGTAGGGAATGACGGATTTTTAGATGTGAGTAAACGGGGTTCGAGATGCGAAGAGCTAAGAGTAGAAACGAGTAAATGAGATTAGGAATACGAAAAGCATACCTAGGTTTGAGTCGGCGATATACCAAGTACGGCTATCACAGTTCGTGTTTTTCGTTACTTGCTTACCCGTACCTCTAATCTGCTTCTGGTTCTTCGCTCGCCACTCGCATTCGTTTTTATCTCTTCGCCACTCGTTCACTCGAATCCC
>NZ_MCYD01000835.1:0-1748 GCF_002876325.1 Vibrio sp. 10N.261.52.A1 | reverse complement strand
CATCTTCGATAAAACGAATAGAGTTCATTTGATGGCTTGATTAATAACCTGATTATTACTAATTAGAGCTATTTTTTGGGAGAAAGACCCAATTTATATATTTAGGATTATTCTCTATCTGAAAAAGTGAAAATAACCAGCGAGCTTTCTGTATCATTTCGGACTTATTTTAATTAAATCATGGTGTTAACTATGAAGCTACGTTCGATTATTTCCGCCTGTGCGCTACTAAGTTGTAGCCAAGCCTTTGCTAGTGAGCCTGAAACAGTCACCTGTGAGTCCAACAAACCAGGAACCGCCATGGTTCAAGAAGATGAATTGTTTGTGGTCGTCAACGACGCACTCATTCGCAACTCAGACTACTGGCAAAACTTTCTGGATGGCAACATCCTACTCTGCACCACTCACGTGACAGACATGAGTGACCTGTTTGCTAAAAACAAATACTTCAATCAAGACATCAGCCGTTGGGACACCTCTCGTGTGACCAATATGGACCGCATGTTCTCCGGCGCCAAGCGCTTTGACCAAGACTTAACCCACTGGGACGTCAAGCGCGTCTCACGCCATATCGACTTCGCAAAAGGCAGTGGTCTGTCTGAAGATAGCCTTCCAACTTTTACACAATAACGTCTATTCAACCCTAGGAAAATACAATGAAAAGAACCATAACCTCACTTCTCGTGGGCGCCGCTGCGCTCGCTAGCCAAACCGCATTTGCTGTAGATATCTCAGTAAAATGCCCTGACCAACCTGTTAACTCCGTGATGCTTGAAAACGGGCAAGTCTATGTGGTGGTGGATAACACCCTAATAAAAAACGAGACGTTGCTCGATAAATTAGAGCAAGGCCACATAGGATTTTGCACAACACAGGTGACGGATATGAGTAGAGTTTTTTATGACCGAGTTTCTTTTAATACAGATATTAGTGATTGGGATACATCAAATGTGACGAACATGGCTTGGATGTTTAAAGGAGCTAAATCTTTTAACCAAGATATAGGTTATTGGGATACATCGAATGTCAGAGAAATGTACGAAATGTTTAAGTGGGCTAGTACATTCAATCAAGATATAGGTTATTGGGATACATCTAAAGTGACGAATATGAGCGGGATGTTCGGAGCCACAAAATTATTTAACCAAGATATAGGTCACTGGAACACATCAAATGTGAAGTATATGGATTATATGTTTTTTGGATCAGAAGCCTTTAATCAAAATATAGGTCATTGGGATACATCGAATGTGACGGCGATGAACAATATGTTTCAGCACACCGAAGCCTTTAATCAAAATATCGGTCATTGGGATACATCAAATGTGACGAATTTGAAATATATGTTCAGTCATGCAAGTGCCTTTAATCAAAATATCGGTGGGTGGGATATATCGAATGTGACAAGCATGGAAGGCCTGTTCCTAAGAGCACAAGCATTTAATCAAGATATAGGTGCTTGGGATACATCGAATGTGACGGATTTTAGTTCTATGTTTAGTGGTGCAAGCGCTTTTAACCAATATATCGGTACTTGGGACACATCCAGTGTGAAGGTTATGAAATATATGTTTGAAGATACGAAGGCCTTTAACCAAGATATTGGTGCCTGGGATACATCAAATGTGACGGATTTTGGTGCTATGTTTACAGATGCAAGCGCCTTTAACCAAGATATTGGTGCCTGGGATACATCAAATGTGACGAATTTTGGTTTTATGTTTAGTGGTGCAAGTGCCTTTAACCAA
>NZ_MCYD01000834.1:0-4815 GCF_002876325.1 Vibrio sp. 10N.261.52.A1 | reverse complement strand
CTCCAAGGGTATTGGAATATTAAGGAGATACATTATGTGCGCAAAACACGCAGCGTGCCGCTCAGTAAAAGTGGACGTTCAACCACAAGCAGCCGCAACAAGCTGCTCTAGCCCTAAAATTTCAAGCATTACTGCAGCTGGTACATCAACAGCATGTTGCAGCTCTTCTTCAACGACAGTCGCGTCATCGGGTGATGGCTGTTGTAGTTCAGACAGTGGAGAAGAAGACAGTCAGTCCTCAACGATAACGAACGATGCCCAATTTTCTAAAAGTTGGTTGGTTTCCGGAATGGACTGTCCAGCTTGTGCCAGAAAAATAGAAAAAGCGATCAGTAATATCGACGGTGTAATTCAAGCGAAGGTGCTCTTTGCTACCGAAAAACTGGTTGTGAAATATAACAATGAAAGTCTTGCTGACACCATCGAACAAGTCTCTATTAACACTGGCTTCCCGTTAACGGAAGTGGGTTCTAAGAAAGAAAAGCAACAACCAGAGACATTTTGGCAAGCGCATATCCAACCTAATTTACAGATCATAGCGATAGCCGCTGCGATGCTGTTCGCGGCGTTACTGAAAAGCTCAGCGCCTCAATTAAGTGAAGGTTTATTCATCGCGACCTGTCTACTTGGACTGTATCCGGTCGCTAAGAAAGCCGTTCAGCTCGCTCGCTCGGGAACTCCTTTCGCGATAGAAACCTTAATGAGTGTGGCTGCACTGGGTGCGCTATACCTTGGCGAGACCGCAGAAGCGGCAATGGTATTACTTCTTTTCTTAATTGGTGAACGCTTAGAGGCTTTTGCTTCTTCAAGAGCAAGAAGCGGCGTTCAAGCGCTAATGGCGTTAGTGCCTGAGAATGCGACCAAGATTATTAACGGTGAGCGTGTTGAAGTAGCAGTAAGCGAATTGGTACCTGGCGATGTGATTGAAGTGGCTGCGGGTTCTCGTTTGCCAGCAGATGGTCAGTTGATTACCGATGCTGCGAGTTTTGACGAAAGTGCGTTGACTGGCGAGTCTGTGCCTGTGGAGCACACTCAAGGTAATAGCATCATGGCTGGTGCTGTGGTAGTCGATAAAGTGGTACGCATTACGATTACCTCTAAACAAGGTGAGAACGCCATTGACCGTATTCTTCACCTGATTGAAGAGGCGGAATCGCGTAAAGCGCCATTGGAACGTTTCCTTGATAAGTTCAGTCGTTGGTACACACCATTGATGATGGTGGTCGCTTTGCTTGTCATCATCACGCCACCATTATTATTTGCTCAACCGTGGGAAACATGGGTGTACCGTGGTCTAGCACTACTGTTAATCGCGTGCCCTTGTGCCCTTGTTATTTCAACACCTGCGGCGATCACTTCTGGTTTGGCTGCAGCAGCAAAACGCGGCGCGCTAATTAAAGGCGGTGCAGCTCTTGAGCAGCTTGGTAAGATCGAAACCATTGCTTTCGATAAAACAGGCACACTGACTGAAGGTAAGCCTCAGGTGACTGATATTGAGCCACTAGCAGGTTGGCAGAAAGATGCGATGCTTCGTGTGGTTGGCGCTATTGAGGTTGGCTCTACTCACCCATTAGCAAAATCGCTGGTGGCGAAAGTTGAAGAATTAGGCATTGATATTCCAGAGTCTCACAACAAGAAAGCGCTGATTGGTAGTGGCGTGGAAGGTGACGTCGATGGTGTGAAATATCGAGTGCTTGCGCCATCTAAACTTGATTTCGCTTTGGATGCACAGGTATCTAAGCAAATCGAATCGCTAGAAGATGAAGGTAAAACCGTCGTTGTTGCATTAGAGGTTAAAGACTCTGCTCAGGCAGCCAATGCGATTGGCTTGATTGCATGGCAAGACACATTACGCAGTGATGCGAAGTTAGCGATTGAGCGCCTTAATGGTCTCGGCATTCAATCCATTATGCTGACAGGGGACAACCCGCGCAGTGCTGCCGCGATCAGTGGCAAAGTTGGCATGCAGTACAAAGCGAGCCTGCTTCCAAGTGATAAGGTGTCTTATGTACAAGAGTTGTCTCAACAGTCGCATGTAGCCATGGTTGGAGATGGCATTAACGATGCGCCCGCGATGAAAACCGCGCATGTCGGTATCGCAATGGGTGGGGGCACAGACGTTGCTCTGGAAACTGCTGATTCAGCACTGACTCATAACCGTCTAACTGAATTACCAGCAATGATTGAGCTGTCGCAAGCGACCATCAATAATATCCGTCAAAACGTCGCTCTGGCTCTTGGCTTGAAAGGTGTTTTCTTAGTGACGAGCTTATTTGGTATTACGGGGTTATGGGTAGCGGTTCTAGCGGACAGTGGTGCAACAGCACTGGTGACATTGAACGCATTGCGCCTGCTACGATTCAAGTCTAAATCTGATTAAATCTAACGCTCTTATATAAAGTTGCCTACTATATAAACGCCTTTAGCGGTAATACGTTAAAGGCGTTTTTTGTCTCATTAGTATGCAACACAGGTGCTTACATTGCTTACTTTTGTGATGCCAATCGGTTTTTCGTGAAACTTGAAATCTTGTTGCGATCATTCATGTGACGGGTGTCACTTCATTTTGTGGTGAGCTTGGTTAGAGTGTGTTCGTACCCCACGAATTTACTATGAGCTTAAATAAGGGTAAAAAGCCCAATAAGCCAAAAGGAGCGAACTATGTCTCAAGCTGTTTTCCATTTAGGTGTTACTGAAGCAGATCTTAACGGTGCTACTCTTGCGATCATTCCAGGTGATCCTGCTCGTGTACAAAAAATTGCAGAAGAGATGGAGAACCCAGTATTTCTTGCTAGCCATCGTGAATACACACTTTACCGCGCAGAACTAGACGGTAAGCCAGTGGTAGTATGTTCAACAGGTATCGGTGGTCCATCTACCTCTATCGCTGTAGAAGAGCTAGCTCAATTGGGTGTTCGCACTTTCCTACGTGTTGGTACTACTGGTGCTATCCAACCTCACGTAAATGTGGGTGACATGATTGTTTCTACTGGTTCTGTTCGTCTAGACGGTGCTAGCCTACACTTTGCTCCTATGGAGTTCCCTGCAGTTGCTGACTTCGAAGTGGCAACAGCAATGAAAGCGGCAGTTGAAGAATCAGGTGCAGCCGTTCACATGGGCGTAACCGCTTCAAGTGATACGTTCTACCCAGGTCAAGAGCGTTACGACACGTTCTCAGGTCGCGTAGTTAAGCGTTTCCAAGGTTCTATGCAAGAGTGGCAAGACATGGGCGTTCTAAACTTCGAAATGGAATCTGCAACGCTGCTAACTATGTGTGCAAGTTCTGGTCTGAAAGCGGGTTGTGTTGCTGGTGTAATCATCAACCGTACTCAAAAAGAGACGCCTGATCACGATACACTAAAAGTAACAGAAGCACGCTCAATCAAAGTGGTTGTAGAAGCTGCTCGTAAAATGCTTTAAGTAGCAAAAGTGCTTTAAGTCTTAATCTGACAGCAAATTTTGAAAATGGCCGCATCGATTGATGCGGCCATTTTTTATTTACTCGTTAAGTGACAGAGAGAAAACAGATAAGAAAAAGGCGAGTCACTAAATAGCGATTCGCCTTTGTTATATCTATTGAAGAGAAGCTTGCTCTTAAATGTTTCTTTTTAGCACTCTTGGTCTTCGTTACCGCCAGCAGCCGTAAACCAAGCAGTTAGGTGCGTTTTAAGATCTTTCAATTCATCTGGGCCGATCAGAGCAAGGCCAAGATCTTCTGCGCGTGTTATGTCGTTATGACGAAGAGGGCGGAAGCTCACTAGCATTGCACGAGCTTGTAGGCCACCTAATAGGTCTCTTAGTGACTCCAGTTTGTATAACGTGTCATCACCGTCATCACGCATGCCTTTCGTCTTACATTCGATGATGTGCAGTTTATTGTTCACCACAGATGCCACATCTAGCTCATTTCGAACTTCACGCTCGCCGAGCTGGCGGTATACCTGAACATTCAAAGAGCGGTCTTGAATGGTTGGCATGTCGTCTTGGATCTGTTTGACGGTGCTGTGAACCAGAGTTTCAAGCCATTCACCATTTGAGAAGCGTCGTGCGTCTTCATTAGCGAAAGTCAAAATACCATTGTCGTAAGTGGCGATCTTAGCTTCAACTAAATCACTCAATAGCATGTTTAGTTCACGATAGCCTTGCTGTTTTTCGGATAACTCAACATCCAGCTTCTGCTCTTTACGACAAGTGGTTGCAAGGTAGTTCAGTGTCGCTAGGCCAGGACCTAATTCAAGTGCGTTACTTGCCCAACGTTCACCTAGCTCATAAAGCTTTTGGTCTAATTGCGGAGGCAATTGCACGTCGCTGAATTCACCACGAGCGCCAAATACCGTGAGGTAATCGTCGATAGTGATGCGGTCTTGAACTTGGGCGTCTTCTTTGCCATTCGGGTACAGCCAGCATAGTTTGTCACTATTTGGTTCTACAACGAAAATAGGCCAGTGGTAAGTTCGGAACACTTCGTAGACTGAAAGTAGACGGTGACGTAGACCACAACTTGCGTTGAGTTTCACTTCTTGTCCACGTGCTTTTAAATCTTCAGCGAGGTTTTGAATGGATTCTTTAATCACGGACGTGTTTACGATCGTAGGAATTTCAAAAAACTCACTGGTAATGTCGCGCTTTTGTAAAACGCTGTCTAAGCGTTGATACATATCGACTTGATTTTTGTCGCCGATGAACACGATGTGTGTGCTGACCGTACGGTTATCAAGCAGTGGGGTAAGCAAGCGAATGGGGTCTTGATCGATAATGCCAACATGAACAGCCATATAAATTCCTTAATAGCGGCTCGCTCATAAAGGTGAAAGA
>NZ_MCYD01000833.1:0-5747 GCF_002876325.1 Vibrio sp. 10N.261.52.A1 | reverse complement strand
TATCTATTTTTTGAACCAATCTCATAATTCATACGCAACCAAATTCACCTTTATAATTGTAGGGAATATAACGACGAACCAAGCATATAATTGATAAATGTAATTATGTCTCAAACTCTTTTATTCCCACGTCACCGTTTGGCGCTAGCTTGCTTACTTTCTAGTGCATCTACTTTCTCTTTTGCTCAAAGTCAATGTGAGGTGCCTGAGCTTCAGTTGTCATCTGATCTCGCTCATGCCGTTTCACTAGCAGACAACAGTTGCTATAGATCTTGGTTCTCAGCATCGAAGAATTCGTTAGCCAATATTTACAGCGAAGCTAGTCTGAACCAAATCAGTAATCTACTTAACTTAGAGATAGCCCGTTACCAAGGCGAATCTGAGCAAGCACGCAAGCTTGAAAACTTAGGTGAATTTGTACGCGCAGCTTATTACGTTCGTTATAACGCGCGAGAAGAAGATTTTTCAGAGGCGTTGAGCGAGCGCTTTGCACACTCAACCAATGCATTTCTTGCTAATCCTAATTCGCTAAATCAAGGGCGAGAACAAGTTGGTGCGCTGAAGAGCCTGACTCTAATGGTCGACAACGTGAAGCAGCTTTCACTCACTATGGATGCACAACTTGCGGCACTTAGCCATTTCAACCGTGAAACGGCGCAAGACACACAGTGGGTCGATGGGCTCAATAATCTATTTAGAGCGATGGCCGGCCATGCCGCTCGAGATGGCTTCTACGACTACCTAGCAAACAACACTCAGCATATAGATACATTAGCGAAATTTGCTCGCGACAATCGATGGGCTTTGGATACAGATGCAAGCTTTCTGGTTTATAACGCGGTGCGCGAGACTGGAAGATTGCTAGCAAGCCCAGATAAAGCGACCAAAGATAAAGCGTTACAAGTGATGCAAGATGTGATGGCGCAAAATCCATTGGGCAGTGAGCACGACAAACTGTGGCTAGCGGCGGTAGAAATGCTGGGATACTTTGCACCAGAGGGTTTGAACGGGCTCGATCTTGAACAGGCGAAACGCGACGTTGCTCGACGTATCTTACCTAACCGCTACGAGTGCCAAGGTCCTGCTATTCTTCGCTCTCAAAATTTAACCGAGTCACAAGCTACAAAGGCATGTGATGTATTGGCGGTAAAAGAGGCAGACTTCCATCAATTGGCTAATACTGGGCAGCAACCAGTGGCTGACGACAACAATCATAATGTTGAGATCGCGGTATTTGGTAGCAAAGGCAGCTATGTTGACTACTCTTCATTCCTGTTTGGTAATACGACAGATAACGGTGGTCAGTACTTAGAAGGCAATCCGGCCGACTTGGATAATGTAGCGCGTTTCGTGGCTTACCGTTACGACAATGGGGATGAGCTCTCTATTCTGAATTTTGAACATGAATACACGCATTACCTAGATGCACGCTTCAATCTACATGGTTCATTTAATGATAACTTGGCTCATGGTTACGTAGTGTGGTGGTTAGAAGGCTTCGCTGAATACATGCACTACAAGCAAGGCTACGATGCTGCAATTCGCTTAATTGATAGTGGCAAGATGCGCCTATCGGATGTGTTTGCGACCACTTACTCTCATGATTCGAATCGTATTTACCGATGGGGGTATTTAGCGACTCGCTTTATGCTAGAAGAGCATCCTAATGAAGTGGAAAGCTTACTGGCGCTGTCTCGTTCTGGTCAGTTTGCTGAATGGGCAAAGCAGGTAAAAGTGCTTGGCCAACAGTACGACGGTGAATTTGAACGTTGGCTAGATACGGTAACAAGTGAAGACAAACCTGAGCCTGGAGAACCAACTGAGCCGACAGAACCAAGCGATCAAATCAAGGTTCTTGTCGCTAACCAAAGCGTGCTGTTGAGCGGTGAAGCATACAGTGAGCAACTGTTCTACGTCGACGTACCTGAGAACACCACCCATTTTGAGGTATCGATTGAAGGACAAAATCAGGGGGATGCAGATCTCTACATGAGCTACAACCGCGCTGCGCATTACTATGACTTTGAGTTCAGCCAGTATGGCAGTGGCAGCAATGAGGTGGTGGTATTTGAGCCAGAGGCGACGGGATATATTAAGCCCGGTCGTTACTACATGAGCGTTACGGGACGAACTGAATTCAACGGGGTGAAGCTGTTTGCATCTTTGGAAACAGAGCATCCCGTTCCACCGTCTCCAGAACAAGATGACCTAACGCCTGTGGTATTAGAGTCCGGTAAAGCTCACCTGTTTACGGTTCATCAACAACGTTACGCGGCTGTTTATGTTCCAGAGGGAGTAAGAGAGGTTCGCGTATGGTTAACCGATCAAAACAGTGGTTCAACAGAACAAGGTAATGTTGACCTGTTTGCGAGCCGTGCATATTGGCCAACCGCTGGACAGCATGACTACGCGTCGGATTATCGTGGCAGCAATGAGTATCTACAAATATCAGTGACTGAGGAAGGGTACTTACATTTCTTGTTAAGTGCAGAACAGCAAGGTGATGATGTCGAGATGTTGGTCTATTTTCATTAAGGCACAAATCTCGAATAGGTGAAATAACAAGCCGAGTATGGACACTCGGCTTTGTTTTCTGACAGTTTTCTGTGTTTATAGAGTCGTTACACCATAATCTCTGATGAAGTGATGACATTGGCGGTTTAAGCTTGTAAGCATATGAAACACCGAGATAACGGTGTGGTCACTTGTTAAAACTGAATGATTTATTTAGTGAGGATCTATGAAGAAAGCACGATTAACATCACTACTTGGAGTAGCGACTTTAGTTGGCGTGGTTGCTCTGGCTGGATGCAGTCAGAATGGTGAAGTGATGAGTCAATCACAAGAGAATACGAATCCGATCTGTAGTACTAAAAACCTAACAGGTGGTTGGTCGAAAAGTGAAGTTACACCACAAGCAGAGCAAGCGCTAGACGCCGTGCTTAGCCAAATGAACACGTCTGCAAAGCTTCAACAAATCTTGAGCGTTCGAACTCAAGTGGTGGCTGGTTTGAATTACGCGATTGAGTTTGAAATGGATAATGGTGAAGTGTGGAATACGATTGTATACCGCTCTCTACAAGGCGATATCGAAATGGTTCAGGCCGCGCAGCAAGGCCGTTTGTGTCAGTAGTCTAAGCTAGCTATCAAATATAACGTCTCACACAAAAATGGCTCCCGGTTGGGAGCCATTTTTATTCTGATTAGCGCTTTATCTCGAGCTCGTAACGGTTTATTCCGCCTCGGATAATTCAGGTTCTGATACTTCGTTTTCAGATAACTCAACAACGCAAGCTCGGCTGATATCTTCATCGATGTACGCCATGCCCAGTTTGTTCAGGTAATCCATGCGGTCTGCAGTACGAAGATCGATATCTGGGCCTGCAATGTCGTTCTCTTGGTAAACCTTAGCGAGATGAGCCATGAACTGTTCGCCCACACTCATCATTAACAGGCTCATCGCACCCACGTCCGGCCTTACTTTGGCGCGCTGTTTTTCAGACAGGTTTACCGCTAATACGATAGGTTGTTCCTCACCTTCAAAACGAACGCTGCGTTCTCTCACCGTTTGTTGTGCCCAGTAGTACGCAAGCTCTTTACTCTGAGTTAGGAACACAGGCTCTACAGATTCGGTGTAGTTATTGCCGATGGTTGCCATGGTTTTTACGGCGGCTTGGTTGAGTGCTTTATCACCCGAGCGTTTTAGTCCTTGGCCTTTAATAGAAGCGATTAATGCTGAAGAGGTTCCGTGATACCAAGTATCACCTGTTGCGAAACCATTTTCTGATAGCAGTGTTTTTGCATCTTGTAGGTGTTTAGGTATTGAAGTCATAGGCACTCTCAATCAAAAGAAATTTCAACAAACAGGAATCTCATAAAACATGAATACGGTTAGCTTAAACAGATGTTGCTTAGCTGACCGTGGGTTAGGGCACAAATCTGAGACTTTGAGATAAAGCTGGCAATACAAGCTTTATCTCAAAGCCTTCCCCCGGATCTTACCTAAGTAAGAGAGAAGGGCGGGGGAGGCTTTAGCGTTAGCGATTAATCAAAAGTGTTAGCGATTAATCAAATTGGTTCGATGTATTCAGTTCACCCGCTGCTTTTAGTGCGTTTTCACCCGCGAAGTACTCTTTGTGGTCATCACCCATATCTGAACCAGACATGTTTTGGTGTTTAACACATGCGATACCTTGGCGGATCTCTTTACGTTGAACGTTAGCAACGTAACCCAACATGCCTTGGTCACCGAAGTACTCTTTTGCAAGGTTGTCAGTAGACAGCGCTGCAGTGTGGTAAGTAGGCAGAGTAATCAAGTGGTGGAAGATACCCGCTTCACGAGAAGCATCTGCTTGGAACGTACGGATCTTGTCGTCAGCACGCTGAGATAGTTCAGATTCATCGTACTCAGCGCTCATTAGGTTAGCTCGGTCGTATGCAGAAACGTCTTCACCAGCTTCAACCATCGCATCGTATGCTTGTTGACGGAAGTTTAGCGTCCAGTTGAACGATGGAGAGTTGTTGTATACCAGTTTCGCATTAGGGTGTACTTCACGAACGCCATCCATCATCTCTTTGATTTGGCCGATGTGAGGCTTCTCTGTTTCAATCCAAAGCAGGTCAGCACCCGCGTTGATTGCTTCAATACAGTCAAATACACAGCGGTCTTCACCAGTACCTTGACGGAATTGGTACAAGCCAGATGGTAGACGCTTAGGACGTACCAGCTTGCCTTCACGGTTGAAGCAAACGTCGCCTTGTTTCATGTCAGCTACATCGATCTCTTCAACATCTAGGTAAGAGTTGTAGATGTCACCTTGGTCGCCCGGCTCTTTCACTACTGCGATTTCTTTTGTTAGACCTGCACCTTGTGAATCGGTACGCGCAACGATGATGCCGTTGTCGATGCCTAGCTCAAGGAAAGCGTAACGAAGTGCACGAAGTTTCGCGTGGAAATCAGCGTGAGGTACGGTTACTTTGCCGTCTTGGTGGCCACATTGCTTCTCATCGGCAACTTGGTTCTCGATTTGTAGACAACAAGCACCAGCTTCAATCATCTGCTTAGCCATTAGGTAAGTCGCTTCTGCGTTACCGAAACCAGCATCGATATCCGCAATGATTGGCACTACGTGTGTTACGTGGTTGTCAATTTGGTCTTGGATGCGATCTTGTAGGTCAACATCACCTGCTTCACGAGCTGCGTCTAGTTCACGGAATAGACCGCCTAGTTCACGTGCATCTGCTTGACGAAGGAAGGTGTATAGCTCTTCAACTAGCGCTGCAACTGATGTTTTCTCGTGCATTGATTGGTCTGGTAGTGGACCGAACTCTGAACGAAGTGCTGCAACCATCCAACCAGAAAGGTATAGGTAGCGGCGATCTGTTTTACCATCAAAGTGCTTCTTAATAGAAATCAGCTTTTGTTGGCCGATAAAACCGTGCCAGCAACCTAGAGACTGAGTGTATTGAGAGCTGTCTTTATCGTAAGCCTCCATATCCGCACGCATGATATCTGCCGTGTATTGTGCGATATCTAGACCTGTTTTGAATTTGTTTTGAGCTCGCATACGAGCAGCAGATTCAGCATCGATTGCATCCCATGGAGCACCTGCAGCGCTTTTTGCAACTTCTATCATTTCGATATCTTGTGTAATTTGCGACATAACTATTCCTTAGTTTCACGTGGGTATGGTTGCCAACTTGGCTTGGATTAAAACTTTGCTATGGACAAAGAATAATCATACATG
>NZ_MCYD01000832.1:0-735 GCF_002876325.1 Vibrio sp. 10N.261.52.A1 | reverse complement strand
GGTAACCATAATATATATAACAAAACCCTGCTGACTATTACGTCCCCCACAGCTTTTAAAAATAATTTACATTTTTTTAAACTGACACGTAATCGTTTGCCTTTAAATCCCTACAATGCTTGCTATGTTTCTGGAGAAATAAATGCAAAATAATACCCTATGGTTCAATGGCCTATCCATGGAAGATGTCGACAAAGTCGGCGGTAAGAACGCCTCACTGGGCGAGATGGTTTCTAACCTATCCAATGCTGGTGTTTCTGTACCAAATGGTTTTGCAACCACCTCTCACGCGTTTAACGACTTTCTTGACTACAAAGGTCTTGATGAGCGCATTCACCAATTACTTGACGAACTTGATGTTGAAGACGTTGACGCACTGCGTAAGACAGGTGCAACGATTCGACAATGGGTTCTAGATGCCCCTTTCCCAGAATCACTAGAGCAAGACATCCGTGAGAACTACCGCGAGCTAATCGAAGACAACGAAGAATTGTCTGTAGCTGTGCGTTCATCTGCAACTGCAGAAGACCTTCCAGATGCTTCTTTCGCAGGCCAGCAAGAGACCTTCCTTAACGTGAAAGGCATTGACGCTGTACTGGAAGCAACCAAGCACGTTTACGCTTCTCTATTTAACGACCGTGCTATCTCTTACCGTGTACACCAAGGCTTTGACCACCGCGGCATTTCATTGTCTGCGGGTATCCAACGCATGGTTCGTTCAGACAAAGCCTCTTC
>NZ_MCYD01000831.1:0-7326 GCF_002876325.1 Vibrio sp. 10N.261.52.A1 | reverse complement strand
GACCTATACCATAGCAAACTCATATTTATTTGTAATAAATTTGTTAACTACAAAATCACATCAAAGTACCATGCTCTTCCGCTCTTTTATCGTGACGACAAAATACGTGATTTGTTGACCTGAGTTATTAGGACTATATATGCGCCTCTAATTTATTGTCTGAGTGCTATACATGAACCAACTAATCGATGCTCTTTCTACCCAAGGCTACTTTGTTTGGGATGACTTCTTAACGCATGAAGAAGTGGTGGCATTGAGGGATTGCATTCCAGAGAACTGGAAAAAGGCTAGGATTGGCCGTAACGATGAAGTAACACGAGAATCAAGTATTCGTAGTGATAAGATTCAATGGGTACACCGTGACATGGGTGAGCCTGCATCTCAGTTCCTAGATAAAATGGAGCAGATTCGTTTAGCGGCAAACCAAGCGTTCTTTTTGGGCTTGTTCGAGTATGAAGCGCACTTTGCTAAATACGAAAAAGGCGACTTCTACCAAAAGCACTTAGACTGCTTTAAAGGCAACGAAAACCGCCGTCTGACTACTGTGTTCTACATGAATGACGAGTGGAGTGAAGAAGACGCAGGTGAGCTTGTGGTTTACGATCTACAAGATAATTACATCGCAACCATTCCGCCAAAGTCTGGCCGTTTGTTTGTGTTCTTATCAGAGCAGTTCCCACACGAAGTTCTGCCAACCAACACAGAACGATTCAGTATCGCAGGTTGGTTCCGTATCAACGGCGTGAAGGACAACCAACTCGATATCGCACACTAAAGCGAGGTTCGGGTCAAAGCCTCATCTCATCCAAAGCCTCTCCACTCGAGAGGCTTTTCCTCTTAGTACTGCTAGTAAAGTACTAAGAGGAAAATATCACTTTTATGAGCCGAATCCTGTGTAGAGACTCTTGCCCAGCAATTACTCTGGCGTATTCGGGAAAACTGATATTTAATAAATATTTACGGTGCGCATTCAAGAAGGATTAATTATGTCATCTATCATCGTAGGTCACCGTGGTGTAGCGGGTACTCACCCAGAAAACACCAAAGCAAGTATTGAACAAGCCGCTAAACTTGGCTTGAAATGGATTGAAGTCGATATTCAGCAAACTCAGGATGATGAGCTTGTCGTTTGCCACGACCACACTCTCGAACGCTGTAGTGATGGCAAGGGCCGTGTTGATGAACACACCTTGGCAGAGCTGCGTCAGCTTGATTTTGGTGGCTGGAAGTCAGAACAGTTCGAAGGAGAAAGAATACTCACACTTAGCGAGTTACTTGAACTTGTTGAAGAACATAACCTAAGCGTTAACCTAGAGATAAAAGTCGATAGCCGACACCAAGCCCCTCATGTGGTTGATCTTCTACACAGCGAGCTGATCCGCTCAAACGTAGACACCGACAGAGTGCTGCTTTCAAGTTTCAGCCATGAAGTTGTTGCAGAAATGGCTCACCACTTACCAAGATACCGCGTTGGCGTGATCACAGAGCAGCTCTCTCAAGACGATCTTCTGCTTATAGATCAGGTGAAAGCGTTCAGTTGCCACATGAATTACGAAAACGTCAATCAGGATGATCTTAATACGCTTGCCGAAGCAAAGATTCAAACATGGTGCTACACCGTCAATGATCCGTCAAAGTTCAAATTCCTATCCACCGTCGATGCGATATTTACTGATTTTCCAAATAGATTTAGCGCGAAAAATTGACCAAACAAATACCAAAGTAGTAAACGTTTAAGACGGGAAAATTTACCTCGATAAACCTTAAAATTAAGTAGCAAACACAAGTGAGTAGGAGTACATTCCGCTGCTCACTTGGTTTCATTAGCTCGCACTATTTAGGCAGCTTTATTGGTTACTTAATTTATGGATCTCATTTTTAGTCCAACTTTCCCAATTTTGGGTGCAATCTTCATTTTTGCCGCTATCGTTCGTGGCTTCTCAGGCTTCGGTTTCACCCTAGTCGCATTGCCTCTAAGTGCGTTATTCGTGCCGGTTATTGAGCTTGTTCCTGTGTTCATGCTTATCGACCTACTTGGCAACGTTCAATTACTGCCTAAGGTCAAAAAACATGTCAATTGGCACTGGGTAGCAAAAGTATTTATTCCTTGCCTTGTGTTCACACCTGTTGGCCTGGTTTTACTCAAATCAGTTAGCCAAGACACCATTATCTTGATCATCAGCGCCTTTATCTTTGCGTCTGCACTTATGATCTACCGAGGCTTTCAATATAAAAGTGAACCGAGATTTGCTCCCTATATCCTAGGAAGCCTTGCTGGAATAATGAATGGTGCAGCTTCTATGTCTGGTCCACCAATTGGCACCCACGCATTGGCGAGCCCTGTGGCCCCGCACGTCGCCAGAGCAGGTTTGATTGCGTTCTTTGTATTGGCAGATTCGAGTGCCTTTGTTTCTGCATCCATTGCGGGGCTCGTCGACCGTGATGTGGTTTGGCTTACACTGGCACTGTTACCAAGCAGTATGTTTGGTGGCTATGTGGGTTCGAAACTGTTCGAAAGATTTGGTGGCGAGAAATTTAAGCCTGTCTCTATCGGGCTGCTTATCGTTATTGCATTCTTTAGTGCAGGTCGAGTTCTGCTTTAACAAGCTGTCTAATTTCTGAAAGGAAAATGGGTACCAGAGCCTACCATTCGATGTGGATAGGGGTGCCCATTTTGACTAGTTGAATAAACTCATCCATATCTTGGTTGGTTAATGCGATACAGCCATCTGTCCAATCGAAACTTTGGATAAAACCTGGCGCACGACGTTCACCGTTTTTAATACCATGAATTTTGATGTTACCACCTGGGTCAACATCATTCTCTTCAGCCCACTGTCTATCAGAAGAGCGCGGATAGTTGATGTGTACCGAACGGTAAAACTCAGAGCGCTCCATGATATAGTCGAGCGTGTATTCCCCTTCTGGCGTTCGGTTATCCCCTTCAAAGCGTTTATGACCTTTCGGTTCCTTACCCAAAGCGATACGAAACTCTTGTACCACTTCATCCCCTTTGAGCAGGTACATTCTGCGTTTCGATTTATCGACTTTCACTAAGGTCACTACTTGCAACAGAGGATCAATTTCAGAAAAAGAATCGGGCGCCATGTAGGGTTCTAATAATGAAGCTTGAGCAGAAGCTTTAGGTAAGCGTTGCGATGAACCTTGTGCCAGCTGAGCAATTTGAGTGGATTGACCTTCACCCAGCGCCTCATCCACATCAATCACATGCTTTGATTTTGAAGTGCCAGTAGAGTTAGGAGAGGAAGTTGAGATGCGTTGTGAATGAGCTGGTGCTGACTCAAAGACAATGGTTTCAATAGCGGTAGCGTCAGACACTATCTTCTCCACGACGACCTTTTCGGCGAGTACAATCGGACTCATCAAGAATAGGCATAGTGATAGTGGTAAAAACGGACGCACCCTTATATCTCCTCAAAACGCATCGACATGATTCGGGACTGAGTCTCCATTCCTAGCGACTCATAAAAGCTCTGAGCTTGTTGATTAAACTCCATCACCTCTAATCTTAATTCGATCGCTCCTTGAGCTTGCGCCCATTGATTGAATGACTTCATTAGCGCTCGACCAACGCCTTTACTCTGAATTTGGTCACTCACCACAATAGTGTTCACTCTCGCCACCTTATGAGACTGAATAAAGCTCACGCCTTTGTTTTGCGTGACCTTACCCGCGAGAAAACCAATCACTGCATCCTGTTCAACAGCGACAAAGAAGGCCCCAGTCGGGTCAATCATTAAGCCCAGCCAGTACTCCTCGCTGTCTGCTTTGCTTTGTGACGGCGGCGCAAACACCATAGGCGCACCGAGATGATGTTGATGATTTATCTGATCAGAGAGCGCTAAAATCGCGTTGATGTCAGTTACCTTAGCATTCCGAATTTGCATATCATCACCTTGTTTGAATTCAATAACACCTTAGCAAAAATGGCTTAAATGTGCACCGTTCCACTGGTCGACTCAGACACTCTGTGAAGGCAGGAGATCAATATTAGGCACTAAGTTTGGGGAAATTGTTCCGCAAATCTCAGGCACATTACCAGCCTTTGAGTGCTACTATCTCTGCAGAATCAATACACTAACGACTGGACACCTCTATGATTAAGTTCGCTGTAATTGGAACCAATTGGATTACACAAAAATTCGTTCAAGCTGCACATGAATCACAATCGATGCAGTTGACTGCCGTTTATTCGCGAAACCTAGACAGCGCCGCGCAGTTCGCACAAGAATTCGGTGTTGAAACCACATATGACTCACTTGACGCATTAGCCAACGACAATACGGTTGAAGCGGTGTACATTGCCTCACCGAATTCGCTGCACTGTGAGCAGTCGATTCTGATGATGGAGCATGGTAAGCACGTCATCTGTGAGAAGCCTGTTGCATCGAATATTGTGGAAGCCACACGCATGTTTGAAGTCGCTGAGAAAAACGGTGTGGTACTGTTTGAGGCGTATAAATCACAATTCCTGCCTAACTTTAAACAAGTCCAACTTGGGCTAGAAAAAATCGGCAAGGTACATAAAGCGCACATCAACTACTGCCAGTATTCATCGCGTTACCAAAAATACCTGAATGGTGAAAACCCAAACACTTTTAATCCAGCTTTCTCCAATGGTTCACTAGTCGATATTGGCTTCTATTGCGTTGCAGCAACGGTAGCGCTGTTTGGTGAACCTGATAACGCCCAGGCATCTGCAAAACTGCTGGAATCAGGCGTTGATGCGCATGGCTGTGCCATCTTCCAATACCCTGAATTTGACGTGACCCTTGCACACTCTAAGGTCAGCGACTCATATGCGCCAAGCGAGATCCAGGGTGAGCAAGGTGCGATCATCATTGATCACATCGCTGAATGCACCGACGTTAAGATCCGCTATCGTGATGGAAGCATTGAAAATCTCACTCAAGTGCAAAGCGAAAACTCAATGAGTTACGAAGCGCAAGCCTTTGCTGATTGCATTGCTGGCGATCACACCACACAAACCGATGCTAAACAGCGCGCATTAACCGTTGCCAAGTTAATTACAAAGATGCGTCAACAGGTTGGTGTCGTTTATCCTGCAGATAAATAATACAGACCATTAAGCTAACACTCTGATTTTAATCACATATCAGTTTATGCATAACTAAATTTAATCCTTACGACAAATAACCGGATTAGTTGATCAGAGGGCTATCTGATTAAATCCGCGTTCGATATCTATCGTATTTATTTAATTTATTGAAGGTGTGTAAAGTGTTTTCAGTTGACGATCGCGTTGTAGCAACAAAAGGTGTTGAACTTGGTGAAATGGTAGTAACTGGTCTAAGTGCTGGTGGTTACTACGTTCACGTTACAACAGTAGAAGGCGCAATGCCGCTTACTTACCCAATGCAAGATCTTAAAAAAGCATAGTCTAACCGCTCTGCTCTTTTAGTAGTCACTCTGCTAAAGGTAACAAAATTGAGGCCTTGGCTGCTTTACTCTTCTGCATTAGAGTGAACAGCCAGGGCCTTTTTTATATCTGCTACTTACCGCCAGCCTTCCTACAGGTTTAGTCATTGCAGCAAAGTCAGTTCCAACAGACAATAGAATGAATTAAAGCGTAACAACAAAGGCTTATTGCCTACTGCTACGCACTCTCTATTGATGTTTAGTGTTTACAGAATTCTCTGGTACATTAGCATCACCTTATACTCACAATGACCATGAACTGAGGGAAGCTATGAAGCTTTATATTTACGACCACTGCCCTTTCTGTGCACGAGTCGCCTACATCGCTCAATCTCTAGGCTTAAACATCGAACTTATTTCTGTAGATTATGATGATGCCCAAACCCTTATCGATTTAATCGGTAAAAAGATGGTACCCGTATTACAAAAAGACGATGGCTCTATCATGGCTGAGAGCCTAGATATCATCGCTTACTTCATGGATTTGAAATCTAGTGGCGAGCAGCGTGAGCCATCAGAGCAAGTGACCCTGTTCCAAACTCGCGCATTCCCGCTAAGCCAGCGCATCGGTTTGCCACGTTGGTGGAAACTAGACCTTGCTGAGTACCAATCACCAGCAAGCAAAGAAGCATGGCGCGCAGCCAAAGAAACCGAAGAACTCAACTTCGACAAGCTGATTGAGCAAACACCGCAGTTTGTTGAACAGATTAACCCGCTTCTGAAAGATGCAGAGCTGCTACTGAACTTAGAGAATGGTGAGTCTTCGCTGCCTCTGATCGACCAAGCAGTGTACTTCTCTATGCTGCGTGGCTTCTGCGTTGAGCCAAGCATCACATGGCCACCAGCTCTAGAACGTTGGTTAGAAAAGCAGAGTGAAACGCTAAAACTGTCTCTTCTTCGCTAGAACGATTGCAACAAGCACAAACAAAAAATCGAAGCCATCAGGTATCTCCCCTGCTAGCTTCGATTTTCGTTATCTTTCACTATTTCTATGGAACCAAGCACTTGTTATTACAACAAGCGCCTTCTCAAGCCGGTTCGCTCTAGGATACGGGTAGAAATTTCTTCAACCGATAACGATGAGGTATTGATATACGGCACTGCCTCTCTACGGAACATCGCCTCTACGGTTTGTAGCTCATACAGACACTGTGAGTCGCTCGCGTATTCACTGCCTGCTAAGCGGTTCTCACGAATCTCAGTCAGCCTTTCTGCGTCAATCGTTAAACCAAACAGCTTATGTCGGTATATCTCAAACTCTGGCAACAGCTTTAATCGTGCCAAATCATCATGAATGAACGGGTAGTTTGCCACTCTTAAACCAAACTGCATCGCCATATACAAGCTTGTTGGCGTCTTGCCACTTCGAGATACCCCCAGCAAGATGATGTCGGCTTCTTCCAGCCCTTTGAGCGTGATGCCATCATCGTGTGCGAGTGTGTATTCGATTGCGGCAATACGGTCGAAATACTTCACCGAGTCCTTGTTCACACTGCGTGAGCGTTGCAACTTAGGAGTCGGCGCCATATGGATGTCATCTTGTACCTTCTGAACAATACTTTCCAACACGTCATAGCAATGGGCAGGCGCTTCAAGCAACTTCGATTTAATTTCAGGAATCACAATCGAAAAGAACACTAGAGGTTGCTGACCACTCTCACGATACGAAGTGTCGATCTCTTTCAATAAATCAGAAAGTTTGTCCTCACTTTCAACAAACGGAAAAGTTTTCTCATTGGCTTTGAAGGGAAATTGACCTAGAACAACATGCCCTAAAGTCTCACATGTTATGGCCGTTCCATCAGAAACATAGAATACATCACGACTTTGAATATCAATTTGCATTTTTTATTTAATGTTTAAAAT
>NZ_MCYD01000830.1:7739-7939 GCF_002876325.1 Vibrio sp. 10N.261.52.A1 | reverse complement strand
GCAATATCTTAATATCAAGCTCGAGATGATTAGTAATACTAATATCGTTCTTGCCGATGTTCATCATGGAGATCAGGGTTATTCTAGCCCTATTATCGCAGACACGCAGTACATAATGGATGCTCGTATTAACCCTGAACTACAAGCAATCATTCGTCGAGAGCTCGAGGAAAACAGCGGTAAAACAGGGTTAGATTTTG
>NZ_MCYD01000830.1:0-6964 GCF_002876325.1 Vibrio sp. 10N.261.52.A1 | reverse complement strand
AACAGGGTTAGATTTTGTCGGTGCAAAACAACAATTGTTCGTTCAGTATGATAATGAAGCAAAGCGCTTTCATGACGCTGAAATTGAGCAAATAGATTTCTCGTCACCAAAGCCAACAAAAGCAGAGAAAATCCATTATCAAGAGCTACTGTTTATACAAAAATATCTTTCAGAAAAGTTATCGATGACTACTGCTGAAAGGGAGTTAGACAAGCTTTTAAAGGATGTAATTCGAGACATAGTTAGGTGTGCGGAGTGTACTACTACCCCGATAGTTAAAACTTGGAACAACTCGTACGTAGCTTACAAAGAGGTAAGTCTTTCGGAGTTGATGTTGTTTGGGCTTGAGGCGAATCCTACGGGTAACGCAGAAGTTTTATATCCAGCAGAGTATTTTAAGCTTGGTGAACAGGATATTTCAGTTATTGAATTTCTTTCAAACCTTCGCTCTTATATTATGCAGAATGAATCTACTTTGTTTGTTTCAAAAGGCCAAGTAAATAATGATTTAAAACCTGCGGGTATCGATCCAATCTCTTGGGAAGTGATGAAGAAGAGCGTGTCGGATGTTAATTTGAATTCTGAAATTTGGAAAAAGGCGATGGTTCCTAACATCCGTCGTTTGTTTAATTCACTAGTCAAAATTACAACAGGGCCTACAGGGGCGACTTTTGTAAACTCTGCCTCTCAGGCAATGAATAAGGCTGTTACAACAAACTTTAAGCTGGCCAATGTTGGGAAAACATTCAATTTAGCGAGTGCTGTAAATGCGGTTGTAAAACACATTCCTAAAGTGGTCGAAGGGGAGTCAGAGCGTCATTTATGTAATAGTGACGAGATTGAAGGTAGTGGTTTTACCAATGGCATTACGCTTGAAGAGCTGTGTGTGTATGTTCCTAATTTCCGTAGTCAATCCTTCCCTATTACAGTAGGCTCGTTACTTGATCAAAGTGAAGGTTCTGCGGTTGTTGAAGACCCAAGTGGCGGGAATACTGCGATGACAACGCTCTATCAAATTTTTCCCTATGTAATCAACCCTTGGGAGTGGATTTTTAACGGCTTACAAGCGATAAGTGGTGTGGACTTAAGGGTGTATGGCCAGGACATCATGGGTTATCGTGTGACTTTAGTACATGATAGTGGTGCTATCGTGTATCGAAATATTATGTTTGCAAAGCAAGAATTAGTCCTGTCAAAAGACCAGCTATTTGATGCCGATGTTAGTCATTACACAATTAAAGTGTACAGCAACTTGAATAACCGTGAAGTTGCGAGCTTCGCTCTAAGTCAAAGTATGTTTGACCGCAGTTATGGTGGAGTAGTCAAAGGCAATAAATTCTATTTTGTTGAAGAGATTTTTGATAACCAAAAACAGGAATATGTCAATAATGGTCGCGCAATCAAAGTATGTGGTTTACCGCCGCAAAACAGAAATGATGACGAGTTCCTTTATGAGTGTTTGGAGGATAGATTTTACCCTCGTATTATTCCTGATTACTATATGGACAACATGCGTGTAATACCTAAACCAGAATAAGTATTAACTGACTAATGGTAAAAAATGCCACACGATATTGTGTGGCATTTTACGATTCGTTAAGGGCTGGTTATGGTATTAGATTGTCAGCGTTTTCTGTAACTCATTTAAAAATCGAGAAATATCCTCTGCGCTAATGTCGCGGTGAGTAACAAAACGTACCGGGTTACCAGGTGTCATTGTAATACCTTGTTCGCTAAGTTCACCTGCGATACGGTTGATATCCACTGACTCGTCTAACTTCGCAAATACGATATTCGTTTGAACAAAGTCAGGGTTAACGGAGAAGCCTTCCAATTTACTCAAGCCAATAGCCAGGTTTTTCGCGTTCTCGTGGTCAGCTTTGAGCTGAGTAACGTTCTCAGTCAGCGCTATTTTTCCTGCTGCAGCAAGAATACCCGCTTGGCGCATACCACCACCGACCATTTTACGTAGTCGACGTGCTTTAGCGATGTACTCTTTACTACCAAGTAGCAGAGAGCCAATCGGAGCACCTAAACCTTTTGATAAACAAATCGTCATCGAATCGAAGTGTTGTGCGATCTCTTTGATGTGCACGTCTAGTGCCACTGCTGCGTTATATACTCGTGCGCCATCTAGGTGCATTTGCAAACCGTGTTGGTTTACGAAATCACGAGCTTCCGCTAGGTAAGACATTGGCAGTACTTTGCCGTTAATCGTGTTTTCTAAGCTTAGGAGTTTAGTGCGAGCGAAGTGGCTGTCGTCTGGCTTAATAGCAGCGGCAAGCTTTTTGAAATCAAGAGTGCCGTCTGGGTTGTTCTCGATTGGTTGAGGTTGAATCGACCCCAGTACCGCAGCGCCGCCTGCTTCGTATTTGTAGTTATGTGCTTGCTGGCCACAAAGGTATTCGTCACCACGCTCACAGTGCGCCATTAAACCCAGTAGGTTGGCTTGTGTACCCGAAGAAGTGAACATTGCGGCTTCAAAGCCTGTTTCTTTGGCTGCCCACTGCTCAAGTTCGTTTACTGTTGGGTCGTCACCATATACATCATCACCGACTTCTGCGTTTGCCATTACATTGCGCATTGCTTGTGAGGGTTTAGTTACGGTATCAGAACGAAAGTCCATGTTTCTCTCCTAGAGTATTATAGGTAGCCGCAGAGTTGGGCTTTACTTAAACAAGCGATAGTTTTTGTATCGGTGATTTGATCGTGTCGTATTTTGTCGTTCAGTTCTTCTAAGCTCAGCTCGATCACTTCTATGACTTCATCTTCGTCACATTCAAAGCGGGTAGTGAGGCTAAGGTCTTTTGCAACGAATAGATGCTGTATCTCATCGCAGAAGCCAGCTAAAGGCGTAACTTGCCCCAAGCTTTGAAAAGAAGTTGCGCTATAACCGGTTTCTTCTTCTAGCTCACGTTGAGCACACTCGAGTGGTGTCTCGTCAACTTCCATAGTGCCTGCAGGCAGTTCTAAAAGCCACTTCTTAAGGGAAGGACGAAACTGATTAATCAGTATGATTTTTCCAGATGAGGTGATAGGAAGAATAACGGCCGCACCAGGGTGATTGATTGTTGTATGTTTTATCACGACGTTCGTAGGGAGCGTCACGTTCTCTTCTATGAGAGATATACTTTTCCATTGATGGATAACTTTATTCATGCAGTCTGGCCACATTCCTTGCCAATTTTTCGTATTCGAAAGACGTGCTTCACCATAACGCCTATGGTGTCGAAAATAAAAGAAAATTTAGACATAGTTTTGAATTAAATTTCACACCATCCGTGACTCTACTCTCAAATTTGCAATCTATGATTACATCGAAATTACGGACGTAACCATCTGATATAAATGCAACTCAATAATAAAATACACTTGTAACAAAGTGCTAACAAATGTATAAAAACAAATCTACACTCTTTATTGTTCAAAGATTTTCGGAGTAATGCATGACCCCTTCTATTTCTTCACATGCTGACAAGGCGCTACTCTCTGAAAGAATTAACAAATTAGCGCATGCTCTCTCTGATGGTGTCTATGAAAGAGAAGATACCATTAAGCTCTGTTTACTGGCTGCTTTGGCTGGTGAAAGTGTTTTCCTACTAGGCCCTCCGGGCATTGCAAAAAGTCTTATCGCTAAACGCCTAATCCAAGCTTTCGATAACAGCAGCTATTTCGAATATTTGATGACACGCTTTTCTACGCCTGAAGAAGTGTTCGGTCCTCTAAGTATCCAAGAACTGAAAGACAACGGTCGCTACGTAAGGTTGACTGAAGGCTACCTTCCAACCGCTCAAGTCGTATTCCTTGATGAAATCTGGAAAGCTGGTCCGGCAATCCTTAATACACTCCTTACTGTTGTGAATGAAAAAACGTTCAAGAACGGTAGTGATATTGAACGCGTACCAATGCGCTTATTGGTCTCTGCGTCGAATGAACTTCCAGATGAAGATAGCGGCCTAGAAGCGCTTTATGACCGAATGCTTGTTCGCGTGTTTGTAAACCGCATTCAGAACAAACAAAACTTCAAGTCGATGCTGACTGCAGGCACTTCTCAAGAAGCTGAGATCCCGAAGGGATTGGCGATCACGGATATTGAATATCACCAGTGGCAAAAAGAACTCGACAAGCTTGAACTGACAGATAACGCATTCAATAAGCTGTATGAGTTGAAAACCATGCTAGAAGAAACGGTTAAGCAGCAGGGTTCAACTTCTGAATCCGATCTGTATGTTTCAGACAGACGTTGGAAGAAAGCTGTGAAACTGCTGAAGGCGAGTGCGTTCTTCAGTGGTCGTGACAGCGTAAACCCGCTTGATATTCTTTTACTGCAAGATTGTTTGTGGCACAGCCCAGAATCACGAGATGTGGTTCGTAGTGTGGTTAAAGACTTTGCGTTGAATCGAGCTTTTGATCAACAAGAGTCCAAAGCTCAAATTGAAATGTCACGTGAAGAGCTTGAAGATATCCAAGACGAAGTTGAGTCAACACTTTCTGTTTCCCTCTCAATGGAGACAACCAGCGGCCTTCTACGTAAAGACGTTTACCACAGCGATATTAAAAACGCGAAGACGTACAGCGTCGGTAGTGCTTACAACTTAGTTAAGTTAGTTCTGCTGCAAAGCAACATGTCAGTTTCAGAATCAGAGAAAGGCGATAGCCGCTGGGTTTACTTAGCGAAAGATGATTTCGATCGTGTGCTGAAAGAAGGGCACGGAGATATTTACGGTTACGTAAACGAAAACAAAAACCTATGTCGCTTGAAGTTGGATCTTGATGCATCGAATCAGCTAGTGATTAAAGACATCGCGAACCGCTCGGTATTAGTGAGTGTGGTGACCACTGATGGTTTGGACCAAGAGCTTTACAACAAATGGTTGAGTGGCGCTGAGCGAGCACTTGAGCAACTAAACGAAGCTGAATTCAAGCTAAAACGAGTGCGTACCGATTTCCACGATGCGCTACCTCACAACTATATTGACCCAGAGCTACCAAAAGCGATGGAGTCAAGTTTGCAAGCGGTAACACAAGAGCTTGAGACCGCGAAAGTGAAGAGCAGCAAGATTGCTCAGCGTCTTAAATTTATGAGTCAGTACTTCGAGTAGAGGGGACAAGTATGTTAGGAGCAGACGGTTTAAACCTTGCTTTAATGGTTGCTGACTCAGGCATCATTGATACGGCGATGAATGATCTCATCGCCCGTTCTCAAGTGATGATGGCTGCTGAGAATAAAGGGGTAAAAACGTCGGTGAAAAACCACCTAGTGAAATGGCGCGGTAAAGTAAAGAAACGCGTTACGAAGGTGTGTGAGACCGACCGATTCCAAGAGGAAATCGCGCTTTATCAAGAAGTGATTCACTGGGATGAACCCCAGTTTTTTGATGAGATCGATAATGTCATCAAAAAATTGGAGTGGCACTCAGCGTTTTACCTGCAAGCTAGACGCCTGATGGAAAACAACAAGGGCGTTTATAATGCGATGTTCCCACACTACTTCTGTGATCAGTGGTATCAATCGTTGTCAGATGCCATCAAGCAAGCTCAAGTAACAGAACTTGAAACCAGTAAAGAGAAAGTTTTAGCGGATCTCTACCAACGTATGGAAACCATGAAAAACATGGATAAAGTGACGGAATCTGGTGATGAGGGCAGTGTTGGGCGTTTGTGGGATATGGCTTCTGCTAAGTTGAGTAAAACAGACTTAACGGTAATGAAGCGTCACGCAGAGTTTTTAAATAAACATAAAGGCCTACAAGAGATCGCTGAGAAACTGGGCCGTATGGCGGGCATGGAAGACGATCCTTCTTTACATAAGGCCCCTGTAGAAGAACTACAGATGGTAGAAGAGAAAAGCGATGAAGCCGTTGATGATATCGTCGGGATTCATGAAAGCGATGATCTTAACAAGATGCTGCCAAACGAGACTATGTTCTTGGCGTACCCAGAGCTTGAAGTTATCTTCTACAAACACTTGGCGGATAAACGCTTACTGAGTTACCGCTCCAAAGGTAAGTCTCGTACGTTACGTAAAGTTAAGGCACAAAAGCCAGACAGTAAACACGTTGATATCGAGAAGGGGCCGTTTATTGTTTGTGTAGACGCCTCTGGCTCTATGAGTGGCTTTCCTGAGCAATCAGCTAAAGCAATGGCCTATGCACTAATGCAAATCGCTTTGGCAGAAGAAAGGGACTGTTACGTTATCCTATTCTCTTCAGAACAGATTACTTACGAGCTAACAAGACAAGATGGCTTACGTGAAGCGAGTGATTTCTTGAGTTACTCATTCCACGGAGGCACAGATTTGGAACCTGTATTGATGAAATCGATCGATTTGATGACAGGTGATAAATACAAGAATGCCGATTTAATCGTGCTGTCTGACTTTATTGCTCCTAAGCAGTCTGACGAGATGATCGCTCAGGTTGAAAAGCTGAAGGAACATAAAAACCGTTTCCACGCAGTGAGCCTTTCTAAGTACGGCAACCCTCAATTGATGAGCATGTTTGATCATTGTTGGGCATATCACCCGAGCTTGGTTGGTCGCTTCATGAAGAAGTGGTAGATCGCGAATCATTAATTTAAACCATTTTGCTGTGTGTTTTTTAGCTGAAAAGATCGAACAAGCAGCAATTTGATTTAAATGTCAGCAAACAGAATTTAAATTCACTTTTTTGTTTGACTATCTCTCCTCAATCCGTAAAGTAGGCACCCGAACACAGCGGAGTGACTTACTAAGTCCCTAACGTGTTGAAATAAAAAGGCGCCTTGGCAGAGTGGCTATGCAGCGGATTGCAAATCCGTGGACCTCGGTTCGACTCCGGGAGGCGCCTCCATTATCTCTCTGATATCTAGAGCAGAATAATGAAAATGCGACACTAGCTCAGCTGGTAGAGCGCAACCTTGACAAGGTTGAGGTCACGCCTTAAGCCTTGAAGAAAGGGAACCTCGTGTGTCGCTCCAAATTTTG
>NZ_MCYD01000829.1:0-7344 GCF_002876325.1 Vibrio sp. 10N.261.52.A1 | reverse complement strand
GAATTGACTTTATTTACATGCAGCCCACATGGAAATCATCTTAATCAGTACCTTAACGGAAGGATTTACCTATAAAGCGACCTATCGATCAGAGTATATTAAGACCAAACACGCCCTTTACGTCGAACAAAACAGCTTCCGTTTTTTCTCTCGATACTTGCGTACCTTTGCGTAAAATATCAATCAGCTGCGCTTTGTCATCTAGCAGTTCTGCTCTACGGGACCTTATCGGCCTTAACATCTCCTGCAAGCACTCCTCCAACACCTTCTTTGTTTGTCCATCCCCTAACCCACCTCTGCGGTAATGATTCTTTAACTCACTGACATATTGTGCATCACCATGAAACGCATCAAGGTATGTAAACACAATATTCCCTTCCACTTGACCCGGATCTTCAATTTTTAAATGGTTTGGATCGGTATACATGGACTTTACTGCCGTTCGAATCTCTTTCTCAGTCGCTCCCAGGTTAATGGCGTTTCCCATCGACTTGGACATCTTGTTTTTCCCATCCGTACTTGGAAGTCGTGATGCGTTACTCAGAAGCGGCTTACATTCGTTCAAAATAGACTTACCAGCGAGCGAGTTTAGCTTTCGAACAATCTCGTTTGTCTGCTCTAGCATTGGCAGTTGATCATCGCCTACCGGGACTAACGTTGCATTGAACGCCGTAATATCAGCCGCTTGAGATATAGGATAAGTGAGAAAACCAGCAGGAATAGAGCGACCAAACGCCTTGTTTTGAATTTCACTTTTGACGGTAGGATTACGTTCCAAACGTGCGATAGTTACAAGGTTGCTGTAAAACATGGTCAGTTCAGCCAATGCGGGAAGCTGAGATTGAAGGCAAATTGTAGTTTTAGTTGGGTCGATGCCAACAGCCAGATAGTCGGCGACCACATTGAGAATGTTTGAAGAGACCTTTGAAGGATTGTGCGCGTTATCAGTCAAGCCCTGCATGTCGGCAACCAATATTGTTTGGTCATGCTCATGTTGTAAGGATACACGTTGTTTGAGAGAGCCCACGTAATGCCCTAAATGCAAAGGACCTGTCGCGCGGTCGCCAGTAAGAATAATTTCTGATTTGTTATCGTTTTGATTTGTTTTCATTGAGTATCTCCAAGTTAAAAAGGCTACTGGAGATATAAAGAGACGACAATCTTGATGACATTCTTAGCTACCTTCCAGCAGCGTAAGAATGTGAGTATTCCGTGCTGCTCTAGATAGAGCACCACCAGAAGAAAACTGAAGTTGAAGCGGGATTAAATTTCATTCTTAAAACGTATCAATATTATTGGCTAACGACAACACATTTTATTGATTCAATTTAACTCGCTGTATTAATTGCATAAATTTATAATTCTAGAACGCATGGCTTGGTTAATCTCAAAGTAAGTGTTCAAGAAATTGAGCTGCGATAAAGCCGACTCTGCGGTGTGTTCGTAACCTTGATTGAAGCTTGGAAGCAGTTGAGCAAACTTAGGAAACCGCGCTTCTAACCTTCTATCAGACATAAACTCATCGACATAGCCAGGTTGTGGATTTTCTGTTTGTTCGACAAGATCAATTAAACGATCTAATGCATAAGACTGAACAAATCGACTCCCAGAGAGCTTTTCTCCACGGTTATAGCGGGACATACCCACATAAAGATTGGTCAGTGCTTCCCCGATTAACCACTCTTGGTTATTAGCTTGTGGAGCACTTTTTTCCGGTGGTACACAGCACCTAGCATCGAACGCCTCTTCCTGCCAAACAATACGACCTTCAGCAAATGGAATATGTGCTAATTCATGGGGTTCAAAGACCGCAAATTCGCAAAAAATTCCATCGGCATACAGAACTTTATAGCCATCGACCGTGTTTCGCACGGAATAGTCGATTGGATGGACATCAGATAACCAATTTAAATTGTTTAAAAAGTGCTGCTTTTGTCCTGCCTGTACGATCGCAAAGAAATCGACGTCTGAGTATTGGTCCAATCTTTCCGTTTCGATACCAACAGAACCAAGCCCCAACAAGGCAAGCGCCTTATTTGAAGCTCTTAAACACTGCCCAATAGAATCCAAGCGTTGTAGCAGCATTGTTGGGGTAAGTTCTTGTGATGTGATTGGCTGTCGAATGGTGTTATCGGTTTCCATCGTGCTATCCCTGTCAAATTGAATGCCATTCAACCTAACTGAGAGTGATAGCAACGACTAAACACAATTTATAAAATCTGTGTTTTGGATAACGATCTGTGCAATAAATGGATTGATTTAGGAGCTTTCAACTACCACCCGCATTTGTATCTCTACCTATTAAATAGATGACTTGGCAAGATACATCGCCATTTCTTGTTCAGGTACCATGCCTCCACCCGTCGCCCAAACAAGATGCGTGCTGTTGGATAACGTCGAATCATCGATACCTAATCTCGTCATATATTCAGTGTTATGTTCTACATGGATAGGCCCTGGCATGCCGGCTAATGCAGAGGGCTCTAGTTTGATGGCTTCTGCTTGATTCAATTGACCTAACAATTGATACATGCGTTCATCCGTTAATGTGTAGTAACCATCCAATAAGCGCTCCATTGCTCTGCCAACAAAGCCTGACGCGCGGCCCACGGCTAACCCATCAGCTGCAGTAAGGTTATCAATACCAAGATCTTGTACTGCAATCTCGTCATGCAAACCGGTGTGAACGCCTAACAACATGCAAGGTGAATGCGTAGGCTCGGCGAACAGACAATGAACATGGTCGCCAAATGCCATCTTCAAACCAAATGCCACACCACCAGGGCCGCCGCCTACGCCACATGGTAGGTAGACAAACAACGGATGCGCTTCGTCGACGACAATCTGTTGCTGAGCAAATTGCTGCTTTAGCCTTTCTCCGGCCACAGAATATCCAAGGAACAGTGTCTTCGAGTTTTCATCGTCAATGAAGAAACAACTAGGATCCAATTCAGCTTCTTTTCGTCCTTGTTCAACCGCAACGCCGTAATCTTGCTCATACTCAACCACATTTACGCCGTGCTCACGCAGTTTGTTCTTCTTCCACGCTCTCGCATCGGCAGACATATGAACGGATACGGTAAAGCCTAATTTCGCGCTCATGATACCAATTGACATGCCTAGGTTCCCTGTTGAACCTACCGCAATACTGTATTGCTTAAAGAACTCACGAAACTCGGGTTCTAGCAATTTGCTGTAATCATCGCTTTCACTTAATAACCCAGCTTCAAACGCGAGTTTCTCAGCGTGTGTCAGTACCTCATATATGCCGCCACGGGCTTTGATAGACCCAGAGATAGGCAAGTGACTGTCTTTCTTCATCATCAACCGCCCTTTTATCGGCAATTGATAATACGCCTCCAATGCTGTTTTCATCGTTGGAATATCAACAAGATCAGATTCAATGATGCCATTGGATAGTTGAGTTTCAGGAAATGCTTTTGCAAGGTAAGGGGCGAATCGTTGTAAGCGTAAACTCGCATCATGAATGTCTTTCTCATCCAAGCCGACATAAGGTAACCCTTGGTCTAGTGTTGTGACATTTGGGTTAAACCAAACCACCTCTTCGAGCGCCATAAGCTTATTTAGTAATGGAAAGTCGTTGGTGAGGTTATTTAGATTCAGTTCGATCATAGCTACCTTCTCTGGTATTAAGCGTTCTGGGCGATTTCAATCACTTGGTGTACACCCTATTAGAGCCGTAATCGAGAAATGATTCAATAACCGATACTTGTGCCTACCGTCAGCAGATGCTATTTCCCTTACTATGCCCGTGAGGCAACCGTCTTGATGTATTCACTTGGCGACAGACCAAACTTACCCTTAAAGCGCTGACTAAAACGTCCTTCAGATTGGTAACCACAAGATTGAGCAAGCATCGTGACATTGTGTTGGCCATTTTGCATAAGATACAAAGCATGGCTCAAACGCACTTCTGCTAATACCTCACGATATTGCATTCCTTCGAGTTTGAGCTTACGGATTAACGTCGCACGACTCATTGCAAAACGCTCTGCAACGTCTTCTAAAGAGTGTTTCTCGTCTGGTGAATGAGATAAGTAATGACTGAGCTTTTGGCTGAAAGAGACGTTTGAACGAGTAAACAACCGATGTAATACACCCTTCTCTGCAAGTTGTTGATACAAACCTTGCAACCAAAATTGCTGTGTGGTTTCACTCATACTTTGACGATCAAACGTAAACAAGGCATTTAAAGTATCTTGTAAACTGCGGTCTGCTTCTAAAGTGAGGTATTCGAATTCGGCAGCACATTGTTCACTCAGTTCGAGCATCGCTTGAGTGGGTTGAAAATGAAAACTAAACACGCGGGACAGAAATCGCCCTTTATGTGGCATGTTCTCAAAACTCAATGATGCCGAAGCTTCACACAGCAACAACTCAGAATGAGTAAGCTCTGCTGCCGAGTCTTTCCAAAACAAACGCTTACTGCCTGTGATGATCTGAATAATACTAGGGGATAGAATCCTCACATTACGCAGCTTTTGTAACTGCTCAGCTCGAAAAACTGTCACTTGATATTGATGATTCATCTCATCCCCCATTTATTCGTATTTACGTTTAGCGCAACAAACTAGCGTGTGTAAGTTGCCGTCAATCTTGCTTTGTCTAACGCCATGCTATTCAGTGTAAAGCCCACGACAGCTGACGGTGTATTCTCATCGAGGTTTAACTTATCAGTTGGTAGCGCCCAAACCGTAAATTGATAACGATGCATGCCGTCTTTCTCAGGAGGGCAAGCGCCACCAAAACCAACCGTTCCGTAATCGATGCGCCCTTCCTTACCACCCAACTTCGTCATGTCCGCTGCGCGAGGTAATTCATTCACGGTTGCTGGAATATCAAATGCAACCCAATGCCAAAAACCACTTTCGGTTGGTGCGTCTGGGTCATAAACCGTGATTGCAAAACTTTTGGTGCCTGCCGGTGCGTCTTTCCACATTAGTTGAGGTGATAAGTTCTCACCATCACAACCCCAACTAGAGTATTCAAACGTCTTAGCCATTGGGTGACCTTCTTGAATATCGTTACTGGTTAATTCAAATGCGTGAACTGAGCTTGCAGCCAAGATGCTCGCTGCCAATACTGATTTGATCATTGTTCTCATGATGATTCCTCTTGTTAGGTTTAAATCCAGTATATTCAGTTCCACCCTTCAATAAGTAACAGTAAGTACACAATTATCTAATCAAATTCAAATAAATGATACTTTCTGCACTTTATAACCTTTGTTTTAAGAAATCATCGATTGATGATGTATCGCTAATTTCGCGACTCGCGGTCACAAATTGATAAAGTGGGGACACTTGTTGACATTCAGGTTACAAATCTCGAGCAAAATTCTTTAGACTCGCGCTAATGACTTTTAATGAGAATGACTGGATGCGCAGGCTGACCCTAGCCCTTTGTTTTTTGTTTTGGCTCCCTACGTTTGCCAATGCCGAAAGCTTGCAAGACAAATGGCAAACACTCTATCAATCGAGCTGGCAAGCATCCCCGATCTTTGTTTCTCAACAAGAGTTATCTCATTACCCGAAGGCTTTGCTTAAAGACCGTAGTCGTTACCCCGATTTCAACAAATTCAGTTGGCAAGATATTGCGTCTCTAGCCGCGATTCAGCAAACATGCCAAGCGATTGAACCCTCTAATTCTGCGTTAAGCGATGCCATCGAGTTCGAGCTTGCTTTGTGTCAGCAACAAACCTTAGATTCAATCTGGTTTGCCGCTCATTCTAAACAACATCCTGCTGGGGGAAGTTTCGCGGACCGTTATGTGGCGCATTACCCAGAGACAAGCGAACAGATTCACCCGTTTTTAACGATTACCAACCCACTGCACCCGCTGTACACCAAACTACAACCCTTAACAGCAGAAGGAAGGGACGCGCTGCTTGATGGATACCGAGCCTGGCAACAAGGTGATGTACTTTGGTTAAGTGGTGAGCAAGGTTGGAAAGTGGTCCCGCATGATGTTTGGAAGCCAATTGCGAAGGAACAAGGCATAACCTTATCTGAAGAAAGCTGTTCGTTTCGATACAGTAATCTCTGCCTGAGTGAAACGAACAACGACACTTTTTTCATGAGAGTGATGATCTTCTCTTTGCTAGTTGTTCTATTTTCAATATTAGCAAGGTCACTATTTCTAAGAACAAAACAGCGTAAAGAGAGACAGTTTGTGTTGCAGCTCCTGACTCATGAACTTCGCACACCAATTACCAGCCTTGGGTTAACCGTCGAAATGTTCAGAAATCGTTACGACGAGTTCCCTGATGCCACTCAAGATGCAGTTTGGCGTTTGATATCTGACTATCAGAGGCTATCTCAACTTACTGAAAACAGTAAGGTTTACTTGAGTACAGAAAACGCTGAACCTTTATTGAAGCAAAACGCTTCTCTCGAAGAGTGGCTTGAACATGTATGCGAAAAGCACAACATCGACTATCAATGTGATTCCGGCGAAGTAGAGCTTAACCTGCCCTATTACTGGCTGACCATTTGCTTAGATAACTTGATCAAGAACGCTAAGCAACACGGCAAAGGTAATGTGTTAGTGACCGTTACCCTTGCTGACAAGTTAAGAATTGAGGTCCAAGATCAAGGACATTTCCCTTCATTCTTAGAACGAACCTTGTCCCGAGTCACTCCAAATGATGCGCATAGACACGATAACATGGGTATTGGACTCACCATTGTTGAACACTTGATGAAACAGGCGAATGGACGCCTCATTATTCTCCGTAATCCAACCCGATGTATTTTGGAAATAGCTTATGAACACCCTACTGCTGATTGAAGATGACCCACTACTTGGACAAGGCCTAGTCAGCTTCTTTGAGTCCAATGGTTATCAATGCCTTTGGGCACAAGAAGCTGCGCATGCCAATAAGCTTTGGTTACGAGCCGACCTCGTGGTGCTTGATAGGCAACTTGAGGACGGCGACAGCTTACAACACCTGCCAAACTGGTTACTTCTTAAAGCACTACCCGTGATCGTATTAACCGCGAAAGTAGAAGTTCAACAGCGTGTAGAAGGCTTAATGGCTGGCGCCAAAGATTATGTGACCAAGCCTTTTTCAAATGAAGAATTACTGGCGCGGGTCATCACTCAGTTGCGTCCACTGGGTGTCAGTCATCTAAATTACGCCAATATCCAAATCAACTTATCGGAAAGAACCGCCTATCTCGATCAAGCCCCAGTAGCGCTTAAACCGAAAGAGTTTCAGCTATTGGTCCTGTTTGTCCAGAGCCAAGGGCGAGTGTTCCACCGAGACGAGCTGCTTAACAAAATTTGGGGATACCAAGCCTTTCCGAGTACTCGAACTGTAGA
>NZ_MCYD01000828.1:0-2855 GCF_002876325.1 Vibrio sp. 10N.261.52.A1 | reverse complement strand
GTCCTTATAAGATCATCAGTTATAAGTCGGGTCAAAGTGTTACTTACGGCCTTGATGAAAACTATTGGGCGGCAGATCTGCCCGTTAACGTGGGTCGCAATAACTTCAAGGAAGTGCAGTACGACTACTATCGTGACGACACTGTGATGTTAGAAGCCTTTAAAGCAGGGGAGTTTGATCTTCGAACAGAGAACTCAGCCAAGTTCTGGGCTAACTCTTACACAGGCGCAAACTTCGACAAAGGCTATATCGTCAAAGAAGAGATCAATCACGAGAAGCCAGAGTCGACCCAAGGCTTTGTCTACAATATTCAATCTCCAGTGTTCTCAGATCCTAAAGTTCGTGAAGCGTTAACATACGCGATGGACTTTGAGTGGATGAATAAGAACATGTTCTACGGCCAGTACAAACGCACTCGTAGTTACTTCCAAAATACTGACTATGAAGCGAAAGGCTTGCCAAGTGAAGACGAAGTGGCGCTGTTGTCTCAGTACAAAGACCAGATCCCACCACGAGTGTTTACTGAAGAATACCAACCGCCAGTCACCGATGGCAGTGGCCGTATTCGTAGCCAAATGCGCACGGCATTCAAACTGCTGAAAGAAGCAGGTTGGGTACTAAAAGACAAAGTAATGACCAACGAAAAGACTGGCAAGCCTATGTCGTTCGAGTTGTTGATTTACAGCCCAACTACGGAGCGTATTGCTACACCTGTTCAAAAGAACCTTAAGCGAATGGGGATCGAGATGAAGATCCGCACGGTCGATACCACGCAATACATCAAGCGTCTTCGTGACCGAGATTTTGATATGGTCTCTTCATCGTTTTCGCCAAATCCTTATCCAAGCCCGAACTTAATGATTGTTTGGAACTCTAACTACATTGATTCTACTTACAATACAGCTGGCGTAATGGATCCTGTGGTGGATGCGTTAACTGAAGAAATCGCGCGTAACCAACAGAACCCAGAAAAGCTCCTTACGCTAGGTCGCTCTCTTGACCGTGTGTTGCAGTGGAACTTCTACAACATTCCTCAATGGCACGTGGGCGAATACCGAGTGGCGATGTGGGACAAGTTTGAGCGTCCGGATGTGCTGCCTAAATACGATTTAGGTATCGATACATGGTGGATTTCAGAAGAGAAGGCGGCATTGCTTCCTGAGAAACGTCGCTAGGAGTTAGTTAGCATGGCTGCGTATATATTTCGACGTTTGTTGTTGGTGATCCCCACGCTGTGGGCGATCATCACGATTAACTTTTTCATCATTCAGATTGCGCCGGGTGGCCCAGTAGAACAGGCTGTGGCGCAGTTAGAAGGGCACAACTCCGGTATTATGGAGCGCTTTTCTGGTGGTGGACAAGAAGTTGATTTAAGCGAGAGTGATCAAGCGTCTGCCAGTGGCTATAAGGGCTCACGCGGGCTGGATCCTGAAGTGGTTGAAGAGATCAAAAAGCAGTTTGGTTTTGATAAGCCAATTCACGTTCGCTACTTTGAGATGTTGAAAAATTACGTGACCTTTAACTTTGGTGAAAGCCTGTTTAAGGGCGGTAATGTTATCGATTTAATCATCGAGCGCTTGCCTGTATCTATTTCTTTGGGGCTTTGGAGTACGTTAATCATTTACGTGATTTCGATACCTCTGGGCATTATGAAGGCGATTCATCACGGCTCTCGTTTTGATATTTGGTCGAGCGCGGTGGTGATTGTCGGTTATGCGGTCCCTGGTTTCTTGTTTGCTATCATTCTGATTATCTTATTCGCGAGTGGTAACTACTTCAGTTGGTTCCCTTTAAGAGGCTTGGTGTCGAGTAACTTTGACCAACTCAATTGGTATCAGCAAATTGGTGATTACTTTTGGCATTTAGCTTTGCCTATTTTCGCCATGGTGATCGGTGGTTTTGCCACACTTAGCATGCTGACCAAAAACTCTTTCCTTGATGAGATCAACAAGCAATATGTAGTAACAGCACGAGCGAAAGGTTTGGACGAGAACAGTATTCTCTACAAGCACGTTTTCCGTAACGCAATGTTGATCATTATTGCCGGTTTCCCTAGCGCATTTATTAGTATTTTCTTCACTGGTTCTATGTTGATTGAAGTGATGTTTTCACTCGAAGGCATTGGCTTACTTGGCTTTGAGTCCACCATTCAACGTGATTACCCAGTGGTATTTAGTTCTCTCTATATTATGACCTTACTGGGTTTGGTGTTGAGCATTATCTCCGACCTGACTTATACCTGGGTTGATCCTCGAATTGATTTTGAAGCGCGTTAATGGCGAATGAATAACAAAGGTATTGATTAAAAATGTTTAGCAACCCTTTAGCTGAAGCTCGTTGGTTACGTTTTAAAGCAAACAAGCGTGGTTTTATCTCCTTGTGGATATTCACCTTGTTGTTTGGCTTGAGCCTGTTCGCTGAGATCATCGCGAACGATAAGCCATTATTGGTTTCTTATGACAATCAATGGTTTGTGCCTGTCATTAATGAATACGCAGAGACAGAATTCGGTGGGGAGTTTGAAACCGAAGCCGACTATAAAGACCCGTATGTAATCGACCTCATCGAAGAGAATGGCTATATCGTTTGGCCTATCATTCCTTTCAGCTACGACACTATCAACTTCGATATCGCAGGCGCGGTACCATCGGAGCCTGACTCGGTTAACTGGTTAGGGACAGATGACAAAGGGCGAGATGTGTTGGCTAGAATTATTTATGGCTTTCGTATCTCGGTACTCTTTGGTTTTGTTCTGACGATTGTTTCAAGTGTCATTGGTGTGGTCGTTGGGGCGACACAAGGTTATTACGGCGCCTGTTTGGGCAACGTTTCATCGAGGTGTGGTCCGGAATGCC
>NZ_MCYD01000827.1:0-5127 GCF_002876325.1 Vibrio sp. 10N.261.52.A1 | reverse complement strand
CAAAGGCATAAGTACCATCGGCACTCGCATTCCAAGGCAGCGATATAACATGATCACGAGTTCCCTTGCTCAAACTGACACGCTGGCTTACACCTTCCTGAACTTCATAAAAACTAAAACCTTCATTTCTACGGGCAGGCAACACATAGTTATTACCGCCTATCTTCAACGTCAGGTGCCGAGCGGCACTTCCCTTGTTATAGTTTTTGATAACAACCCTTGATGCACCATAGGTGAGCCAAACATCCTCTTCCTTTTGATGCACGCTAATATCGCCAATACCTGCATACGGTTTTAGTCCGAGGAATGTAAGGGTATCTGTGGCCTGATCACGGTCTGCGTTATCAATCACGAAAGTTCGGTCGCCAGACATATCTATTCGGTAGTTATCATGCCCTTTACCCCCGGCCATTGTACTGGTGTTGGTACCCACCAAAGTATCATCTCCATCTGTGCCTATATGTTGCAGGGTTGCCTGCAGAACTGCTTCACCTGTTACTGTTTTTCCATTAACCGTCAGGCTGGCGGCAGGTGATGTCGTAAAGTAACCCTCGACTCTCAACGTGACTGTTTTATCAAGCGTTGTCCCAGCAGGAAGTAGGGCACGATCGTACATCACGAGATCATCCCCCATCCGTAGATACGTCAGAAGATATCGTTCTGCAACTTCTAGAGTGGTACCCGCCAAGTCTGCTACCGCAACGCGATAGCGGTAAACCCCCTTCTTGTCGCTAAGGTTAATATGTCCATTCCCGCCTATTTCAGTTCGTACCCCAGCAATCGCCTCTTTAACTTCTGCACCTATATTAGTCACACTGTCCGTTGACAGACTACCGCTGCCCTCTTTCGGCAATGTCAGCACTTCAAAATCGCTGGCTTTCGCACCGGGTATCTTCGCCATCATCTGAAACTGCTTGCTGTTATTTTTGTAATCCTTAATGGTAACTTTCGTTTCACTGTCACCTTCTCCTGTGTGTATTATCAAATCGGAACCCTCATAGCTGTAGTGAATATTCTCCAACCGACTTTCGATCAAAACGGTCATCATCCGATCGGTTCGTGGCTTCAACACGTACTTCCCGCTACCCGGTTTAAAATGGTAGGTGCTTAGGCCAAGGTCGCCTTCCAATACCTCGGCTTTTCCAATTTGCCGAGGTTTTTGAAACAAATAACTCTTCGCGACCTTGTCCATGGTGGTAGGAAAAAATCGGGCGTTTAGGTCGGCATTCAGGTTGGCCAAATTCAAGGAAAATACCCTGCCGAACTTATCTTTAAATTGGAGCAGTTTGTCCTTCCTCACCGTTCCGTCAGCATGAAAATAATCGGCAACAACAAAGAACCCGGTGTCATGGGAAGGTGCAATCACCTTCAGGCCCCGACCAGATTTTTGCAGCACTAATTCGCTACTGCTAAACGGCAATTCAATAAGCGCAACCTGAACTTGGCTTTTTGCCACCATATGGATAATCGAACCCCCACCTTTCCGCCACACGAAAATATCGTTGCTTTCACTGTAAGCATGAAGGTTATTAGTCAAGATAAAGACATTAGAGCCGCCGCCACCATAGACCTTGATGTCCGACTCTGGTCGGGATTCAACATCGATAATGTTGTTTTCATCGCCGAGTCGAAGTAAGCCGCCAGTCGCATCTGTAATGGTGATATTCTCGATACTGTTGACATCGAACGTCCGGTAGCTGTCATTACCGTAGCGGCCTATTTTTCCGTTATCTCGACTCCGAGTCGTATCAATATTCACCGTTCCTCCTTTGGCATTGAGAATCAAGGTGTCCTGTCCTTCACCACCATCAATGCGCTCAATCTGCGCATCCGCATCCAAGTTAAATGCGTCCTCTTTTTCTTTCCCAGACACCGTGTGGACGAGGGTATCTGCATCGATATTGAAAAGATTTTTCTTTCCTGAATCGCCTTGAATATTGGCATCCGCCTTTTGCCCAAGCTCTGCCCAAACCACACTCCCAGTGGGTATCTCCGAAGAGGTGATCCGTGTTATGCCCCCATATTTCAGCGAGTCTTGCAATATGGCGGAATAGTCCCCAGCAACCTTGATAACACCGTGGTTAACATTGTGTACCCTATCCCTGACATTCAAGTATTTATGGCCTGTTTTAGCGAATAAATCAGACAGGAAGACTTTCGATTCTTCCCAAATATCATTCAATGATTTGGTATATTCAACGGCAGACTCCTCGCCACGTTTTCTCGCTTTAGCTTTCTTAAAGGCATCTGTCTCTATTCCGACCCAAGCCGCAAAGAACTGCTCCACCATTTGACCTGTGTTATCGAAATGGTCTTTGTATTCATCTATCTGTAACGCACCCTGAACAATGCCGTTAATAGCAAACGCGGCAAGGGCAACGAATCCCCCGATGGGTCCCAGAGACACTGAAAGGCTGAGAGCACCTGCGGCGGCGGCAATGCCAACCGCCGCCATCCCAATACTGATAACAGAAGTAATTGCAGTAATGACGGTGTTGGCAAGTAAGGATTTGAACTCCAAACTTCCCTTGTCACCGTTTCCTTTGAAGAAATCTTTCCATTGATTGGCGATGTTGGTAAAGGTAATCGGCATCAAGGCGATATCCAGAAGCCCCCCCTTTACCGCCTTGCCCACTTTGCCCAACGCCTTGCCTGCTTGACTAAACAACTTACTGATCATTGGGCTGACTACGGTTGGTAATGCCACACCCCCGACAAGTTCCGTCAGTGTCAACCCACGATCCGTCGCATTCATGGAACTCCAGCTTGATGTTAAAGATCGCACTGCATTGAGGGTTTCATACAGATTAAAAACACTATCGGCCCCATTCATCATGCCATCTGTTATGTGGGCTCTTTTACGGCGGCTGATTTCCTGTGAAAGTGACTTGCCCAAATTCCGAGTATTTTCATTGCTGCTTTGTAAAAGCCGCCGACTCAATACCGACATTTCAGAGCGGGGAAGCTTAGAAAGCTGAATAAGTGTGGAAAAAACATTGTCAGAAGAAGATTGGTTCATATGACGTTCTAATTTTTCAATATCAATATTACTGCCTACACCAGACAGGCCTTTAGTCGAATCAATAAGTGGAAGATGCTCAAAAATATCCTGCGTAGAAAACTTCATCTGTTTTAATAGTGAACTTTCGTTATGGAAATCTAGAGACTCTTCCAGTTTCTCATTGGCATAATGCGCAACGACATAGGCTAAACCTGCGTTCGGCTGTAGTTCGAGTATCCTTGATATATCCTGCGATGTAATACCTTGCGCCATTTCCACCATCCAAGGCATAAGACGCTTTTCAAGATTAGAGGTATCAGATACGCCGGCAGCATTCGCTATTTTCTTTAAATCATCTTTAAATCTCTTGTCCTCTTGTTGTTCAAAGGACACTTTCATCGACGCTAATTCTTTTTCCCAGTAAGCAATTTCTCTTCGCTGCCGTTGTAATTCAGGGCTATTTCCATTACGTTTTTCTTCTGCATCAAAAAATGCTTCATATTCTTTTAGCCTTTTCAGGCATGACTCATACCCATCAATAGATGACACAACACCATTTAACGTTGGTTTAGTGCGCTTTAATCGCTTACGCTCTAAGTCTTCAACTATCAGCCGGACTTTTTCTTCTGTTCGCACTTCAGGCTCCATCTCAGCGGAACCATGCTCGTTAAACGTAGCAAGGTACTTATTATCTGATATCAGCGCCAGAAATGAATTGAAAAAGCGATTTAGGGAATATTTCTTTCCTGTTACAAAGTCGGAAGATGTCGGGTATCGACGACCCGATACTGAATCCGTAAGGTTATATTTTTTAGATTCCTTTAAAAAATCCAATATATATCCGTCTGTGCCGTTAAGATTCACCATTTCACAACCAGCAAGAGCAATCCTGGTTGGCCTGATATTCACGCCAAATTCTGTAAAAAACTCGTTTCTTAGCCAGTTAAACTGCTCTGCTAGTTGATTAGGATATCGATTCCCAATGACTCTCTCCTCATCGAGCCCATGGCCAATTACTGTCCATTTTATATTGTCTCCTTGAATAAGCTTAGGATTACCACTGACAACTCTATAGCTCCCGTCGAAACCAAGTTGAACAACCGTTGCCCCTGGATACTTTTCTATATATGAACGCGTAACTGTTGAAGTGGTTCTCTGACTATCGAGTTGAATAATGACCCTATCATTACCTTTACCTGAAAGGGACTTTTTAGTGTTACCCAAAGGGTCAGTCCATTGTTCGACATTATTAACAAGCGTTTTATTAAAATCACCTATATCATTTTTAGCTTTTATTGCATGCAACGCGTCAAGTAACATGCTTTTATCTCGATCCGAGAATTGAGGTGGAATAATATCCAGCACACTGTGTATATCATCAAAAAACGCACTGCCCATCAAAAAATTAGATTTGAAACCCATGGACAGTGTTTTTAAGAAAATGAGACTTGAAACGCCAGGGTACGATAAGCAATTTAATACGACATCTGCTGCTAAACGATTCACCTTTATTGCGCTACCATTATCGGCAGTCGTAACCGTTATTTCTCCCGTCCTTTTAACGACGTGCTTTTTAATCGGTTTTTTCACAGTTTCTAAAGTATTCGTCTCGGCATTTATTTTTTGATACTGACCACTGCCATTGTCATCGACATTGAACACACCATTTGCGGTGGTTACCTCAACTGTTGGGTTATGCTTATCACCGACTAACTTAGCGATTGCCTTTCCAAATAGTGGAGAATCTTTACCACTGAGTACTGATAGGGTTCTTGTGAATTCAAGGTTTGCGAATTTTTCCAACCCTGCCATAATACGATCCGGCGGCAGTCTACCAAGAGAAATATGGCTACTCCCATCACTGCCTACAGATGCCTGTAAATCGCCAATCAGTGATATTTCATCATAATTATTTTTCTGTATCTTTGAAACATCGACCACATTGCCATTACTGTCAAAAAATGTATTGGACGCGGCATCCCAAGTGATAAATATCGACTCTCCTTCATTTCCCCCCTTCAACACGTTTCCGACCGAATCAAAGAGAGAATTCCTCCCTACAGTCGTATTATTGATTACCTTAATAACCAAATTTTTTATTGTGTTTTTTTTGTAAAAATACTTGT